>NZ_JADYXN010000198.1:0-627 GCF_015864285.1 Pseudoalteromonas sp. NZS100_1 | reverse complement strand
CGGGCGGCCTTTTTTCCGAACATCAGCCTGACGGGCGCATACGGCACGATGAGCGATGAGTTGGACGGGCTGTTCTCCGGCGGCAGCGAGGCGTGGAGCTTCACCCCGACCATCCGCCTTCCGCTTTTCAACGCGGGACGCCTGAAGGGCAATCTCGACGTGGCCAGGGCCCGGCAGGAACGGGCGGTCGCGCAATATGAACAGACCGTGCAATCGGCGTTCCGCGACGTGTCCGATGCCCTTGTCCGCCGGCAGCAGTTGCAGCTGCAGATCGACACGACACAGCAGATGCTGGACGCCCAGCGCGAACGCGCGCGGCTCGCCCAGCTTCGCTTCGACAATGGCCGCTCGGCCTATCTGGAGGTGCTGGATGCCCAGCGCGACCTGTTCGACGCCGAACTGTTCGCCGCTGAACGTGACTTGTGCGTCGTTGGCGTCGTTCGACCGGATGTCGATGGCGCAGTCGAGACAGGGGAAGCCAGGATCGGGAAAGATCGCGAGGAAGGTTCCGAACTTCGAGGCGCCTTCGGGGGGGAAGACAGCCCGAAATGCCGGATCGAGGGCGTCATATTGCAGCGCAAGATCCTCGTCCTCGCCGCCTGTGTCGAGAATCCCGCAGGCTTGCTC
>NZ_JADYXN010000197.1:0-627 GCF_015864285.1 Pseudoalteromonas sp. NZS100_1 | reverse complement strand
GCCTGTCGATCGTCCAGGCACTGACCCAGCGCTACCGGGGCGACCTGGTGCTGGAAAATCGCGCGGAAGGCGGGTTTCGCGCCATCCTGTTGCTCCGCAGTGCAGGAGGAACCGGACCGGCATGACCGACACGGACTGATACATGGCACCCGACCGGATGATGCAAAGGCCATCCATATCAGGCTTCCCACCCAAGGAGTCCGATCATGCCCCGGTTTTTCAATCCCCAATCCCTCACGAAGCACGGTGTCAGCGTCAGCGCCGCTTTTGCAGGCAGCGTGACCCTGTTCCTGTCCGTCATGGCCATAATGGCCAGTCCCGCCGCAGAGGCGCAGGTCGTCCGGCATACGACCGTCGCGCCCCGCGCCGGGGTCGTGCACAGCCGCACCGTCATCGTCGATCGCGGCCGTCCCGGCTGGTGGCGCGGCCACCCCGGATTTGTCCATTATCACGGGCCGCGCCATGGCCATTATTTCGCGCCCGGCTACGGCTATTACCCCATCCCGCCCAGACATGCGCATAGCGTTTGGATCGTCGGTGGCACCCTCCCCCTGTCGATGCGCCATTATGTCGTCGTCAATCCGGTCGGCTATGGACTGTCCCCAGCACCGACCGGCCATATCTGGT
>NZ_JADYXN010000196.1:0-629 GCF_015864285.1 Pseudoalteromonas sp. NZS100_1 | reverse complement strand
CATTGCGTTGGCAAGGCTTGGGCAGCGCCGCATCATATCTGACGCGGCGCTGCCAAATTCCTTGTTGTCGCATCGTTTTAAGCGGAAAACCGGTTCCCACTTTTCCGCACGACGCTCCTAAAAGCGCGGCAGAGGCCATAAGGTTGCGTGGTTTCGCGATCAGCCGCCGCTGAGGCCGAACACCATCGACCGGTCGGCATCGGGGATCAGACCCTCCATCACCCGCCAGAAACCGGTGACGGAACCCTGTCCGGCCTGGGCATAGGCGGCTGCCATCTTCTCGCGCAGCGCGCGGAAAAGCTCGGCCTCCAGTGCGCGGCCGGCGGGGCTGAGGCGCAGCAGTTTCTGCCGTCGGTCGCTGCTGCCGGGCCGGGTCTCGATATAGCCGCGCTCGATCAGGTCATTGAGCACCCGGCCGAGCGATTGCTTGGTGATTGCCAGCAGGCGCAGCAGATCCTTCACCGTCAGGTCAGGCTGGCGCGAGATGAAATAAAGGGCGCGGTGATGGGCGCGGCCCAGGCCCTGCGCCGCCAGCCCCTCGTCGATCGAGCGGGTGAGCGCGGAATAGCCGAAATAAAGCATCTCGATGCCGCGCCGGATTTCGTCCTCGCGCAGGAACAGCGGCGAGG
>NZ_JADYXN010000195.1:0-630 GCF_015864285.1 Pseudoalteromonas sp. NZS100_1 | reverse complement strand
ATCATGGACTCTGAAACTTAAACAGTCTCACGGAAAGCCGATAAAAAGTTGAATCAATAAACGCTTTACTTTATATTTCCACGTTAATTGCTCTATGCGCTCAGGCTCTGCTTTCCAATGCAGCCAAGGTTTGATTACTTCTTCACGCTCTTTACCTTTTAGCCAATCATATGGAAAAGCATCTTCTAAAATTTCGTCCCTAATTTCAATTTGCTGTTCAATTGAAAAGTCTACCCAAAAGTCTGAAGGACGATTATTTTGTTTATCAAACTCTGCTGTAATTGGATCTGAATGACGGTGTTGTTCATATACAGGCACATCGGGCAATGGCTTACTTAAATCCATAAAACGTACATAACACTCCCACAATAAATAACAATGCACTGGATTGGCTGAAAGTTCTACAACTGAACCGGTTACTATTGTTTTAGGGTACTTTTCTTGATCAATATGGCTAATTTCTGGAAAGTAATTCATTACACCCGGCGCGCCCATTTTCGAGGTTAACCTGCAAACAACTTCTTCCCATTTAAAGCAACAGTTACCTAAGTCATCTCTTTGTTCACAACCTGGTATCTCAAAAGTAAACCCGACCGTTTGGTTTTGCCTATCAAGGTACATCACCCTATC
>NZ_JADYXN010000194.1:0-630 GCF_015864285.1 Pseudoalteromonas sp. NZS100_1 | reverse complement strand
GCGTAGCTGATCGCCCCCAGCCAGAGCAACAGCCGATGGCGCAGGAAGGGCAGCCAGCCGCGCAGCATCGCGGCAAAGATCGCCATCACCAGCAGCGCCGCGACCAGATATTCGCGCGGGTCGGCCCAGGCGATCGTCGCCAGCGCCGCCACGAAGAAGGGCGCCTGCTGGCCCCAGCGGCGATGGCCCGACCAGATGCGGTAGAAGAGCATGCCGATGATGAAGAAGGGGATATAGTCGAGTACCAGCAGCATGACGAGGCGGCTGGGCATCGCGTGCCAGCCGGCGATCGCGGCCTTGATCGCGAGCCAGCCGAGCAGCAGCCATTCGAGCCGGGCAAAGCCGCGCCCCATCCAGATCGCCAGCATGCAGCAATAGAAGGCGAGTTCGACGCCCAGCGTCCAGTAGACGCCGTCGACCGCAGGCAGATAGAAATAACCCTGCAGCATCGTCATGTTGACCGGGATCACCCAGGCGGGCGGCAGCAGCTGGCCAGCGCCGAGCAGCAGGACGATGCCGATCGAAAGCGCCATCGCCGCCCAATAGACCGGGAAGAGACGGGCGAAGCGCTTGACCGCGAAGTCGGCGGCGCTGCGCGTCCCTTCCAGCGAGAAGGCGATGACGAAGCCG
>NZ_JADYXN010000193.1:0-631 GCF_015864285.1 Pseudoalteromonas sp. NZS100_1 | reverse complement strand
GCGACACGCAGCACGGGGTAAGGACCATCGCCAAGCAGCATGCCGACAAGTTCGTGCCGCGTGCCGCGTGGCATGTCATTTGCGCCTTGCAGGCTTGCGCGGAGATCGGGCCTCGGCCCCGTTCTGGTCCTGATTTTCGAACACCCAGTTGAGATAGGCGGCGATGCGGATAACCTTGCGGTTCGAACGCGGTGGGATGACCGGCAAAATGTTGCTCAGGAGCAGGTTCTCGCGGAAGCGGTCGCCATCATAGCCTTTGTCGGCAAGCAAGGCGCCCCACATGCCGAGCGCGGCATTTTTCGGGAAATTTCTGCTCCTGTGAGGCATTCGCACCTCCTGGGCTCGAAGTCGCTAGACGGGCGTCCGACACATTTTCGACGAGGGGGGAATTCCATCATGCCCAGCACCCGATTGACCAGGCTCAAGCGCCTGCGTCTCAAACTCGACATCGACCGGCCCGCCGCGCATGCGGGTGAAAGCAGGGTGTCTCACACCTCCCGCGTCGCCCAGCCGACCGCCAGCGCGCCCGACAGCCAATCGCGCCCGTCAAGGCTGAGCCTCCGCCGTGCCGCAATGGCGCGCGGTGGCGCGCGTCGCTGACCGCCCTCCGTCCCGCAGGCTTGATGCCATG
>NZ_JADYXN010000192.1:0-632 GCF_015864285.1 Pseudoalteromonas sp. NZS100_1 | reverse complement strand
ACTGGTCGCCGGCCTCCGCCACCTTGACCCGCAGGCTGGTCATGCGCGCCAGTTGCTGTGCGAAATAGACGGTGAAGCTGACCGGCAGATGCTGGGTCAGCAGGATCGGCACGCCCAGCGGCGCGGTCAGGCCGCTGAACAACTGGCTGAGCGCATGGATGCCCCCGGTCGACGCCCCGATGCCCAGGCAGGCCAAGGGTTCGACCGCTGCGCTGGTCGCATGGGCGGGCGGAACCATGGTCGATCGCTGCACCGGTGCCGTCGGCGCTTCGCCGCCGAACAGCCGGCCAAGCCGATCGATCAATGCCTGCGGAAATTGCTCGCCAAAGCTGCCGCTGCCCGGCTTGGACAGGATATCGCTCGCGCCCAGCGCCAGCGCCTCGATCGCCGCCGCACTGCCCTCCTCGCAGCGGCCCGACAGGATCGCCACCTTGCCCTGCGGGTTCGACCGCAGGATCGCGGGGAGCGCTGCCAGGCCGCTCTGCCCCGGCAGCTCGATGTCGAGCAGCACCAGGTCGACACTATGTTCGGCCAGATAGCGCAGCGCATTTTCCGCGCTGTTGGTCTTGTGGACGACGGTAAAGCCGAGATCGGCGTTCAGGATGCGCTCGATCACCGTGCGCACCACCACC
>NZ_JADYXN010000191.1:322-634 GCF_015864285.1 Pseudoalteromonas sp. NZS100_1 | reverse complement strand
GCGTCGGTGTGACCCTATCCCAGCCAGGCCAGATCCCAGCCAGGTCAGCGCCCGGTCGCGCAGCTCGCTCGCCGGGACATTGGTGGTCAGGATCATCGCCCCTTCCTCGGGCAGCGGCGGCTCCAGCACGACGCCGAAGGACAGGGTCTTTGCCCGTTCGGGATCGAGATCCGGGTTACCCGAACGCCGGGCCGAGGTGGTCTGCGCCCGCGAACATTGCGAGAAGTCGGTGATGCGGCCGGCGCGGACGTCCGCCTCGCACATGATATAGTCGGTGCGGCTGTTCGCGCGCGTCACGACCGTCGCGTTGGT
>NZ_JADYXN010000191.1:0-312 GCF_015864285.1 Pseudoalteromonas sp. NZS100_1 | reverse complement strand
GCTCCAGGTTGGGCGCACGGAACGACTTGGCCCAGGAACCACGGAAGCGGATGCCGCGCACCACTTCCCAGGCACCGGCGATCTTCGGCACGGCGACATCGCCGAAATCGCTATAATGTTCGTACCGGCCAGCCAGCTGGAGATCCAGGCTGCGCACCAGCGGAATGTCCATTTCCGGCGAAACCAGCGGCACCGCAAATTCCGCATAGGCGCCGAACACTTCGCGATGGCCGCTGGTGTCGTTGTTGAGCGCGGAGTTGACGAAGTCGCCCGAGACCGCGCCGGTCAGCGGATCGGTATAGGTGATGGTGC
>NZ_JADYXN010000190.1:0-634 GCF_015864285.1 Pseudoalteromonas sp. NZS100_1 | reverse complement strand
CGGTTCGTCGGTTACAGCAGTCGATGGCGAGCGAGGCGACCGTCAGCGTGGTCATTCTGGTCAATGACGACAGCACGTCGCTGGCGACGACGATCGCCTCGCTCGACGGCATGCTGGGATCGGTCCATGTCCTGCGCCTTGATGAAGATGAAGGTGATTTTCGGTTCGCTACAATGCGGTGGCGGTTGGAATCGACCAATGGCGTGCGCCTCGATCCGCTCGACACCATGTCGCAGGACAGTATCCTGGTGCTGCGCGCCGGCGATCGCGTTGATCGCGACTGGTTATCCAATGCTGCCAAAACCATCGCAAGAAAGTCGATCGTTGGTGCCGTGTCGGGCTGGCTGACGGATGGCCCCAACCTGCTGATGCAGGACACCTGCCTGGTTCCGGAAAGCGCGGGCATCCGCGAACCTGGTCTACGCACGCTCATCCGCAGCGCGTCCAACCAGTTGCTTCAGGACGTACTGCTGATCCGTAACGGCGTATCGGAGAGCACGCTGTTGCTGGAACAGCGCAGTCGTGGACGCGTCCTCATTTCGCTGCCCCAACAGGCCTGCGACATCACCGGCGCGATCGCCCTGCCGTCGCCGCCACGCGAACTGGCCCTACGGCATGATTTCGACCGTTTCGG
>NZ_JADYXN010000189.1:0-635 GCF_015864285.1 Pseudoalteromonas sp. NZS100_1 | reverse complement strand
CTCGCCGTCAAGTTCGTCGGCCTGCGCGGTGAGACGGCTGTGCTGAACTGGAATGTGCCTCTCGGTTTGGACGCATTCACTGGTGGCATCGGTATGCCAGCGACCGAGTCTGTTGAGCTCGATGCCCCCAGCGTGGGCGTGCGCGATCGTAAGACGAAAACAGGCGAGTAACGCCGTTCAAACGGCAAGGAATGAAATGGTCATTTCCGCTTTCCACGGGGAGCGCTTGCGCCTCGCTCGAGTGGCGCTGGGCTTGACGCTCGACCAATTGGGTGCGCGGGTCAGCGCCACACGCCAGTATCTTAACCAGCTTGAGCAAGGGCTGAAGGTACCCACCGACGAGATGCGCGCCGCGCTCGCGGCAGCTCTCGGCATTGCGGAGCATTTCTTCGCGATCCCGGCATCGGCGGGGATTAGTCCGGAGCAGTGTCACTTCCGTAAGCAGCGCACGACACCCGTGTCCGTCGTCAGCCAGGTGCTGGCGCGCGGTACCCTGCTTGACGGTTTCGTTAGCAGGCTAGACCACGAACTCGATCTTCCGACCGTGTCTTTCCCCGATATTCCGGTGGCCAGCGCGGCCGAGATTGAAGCCGCGGCCGATCATGCGCGTGAGCATTGGCGGCTCGGAACCGGTC
>NZ_JADYXN010000019.1:0-91431 GCF_015864285.1 Pseudoalteromonas sp. NZS100_1 | reverse complement strand
TTGTTCTATATTCACAAAAAAATCCGTAGTTAGTTTCCTAACTACGGATTTTGCATGATCGTTTGGATCGGTCAACCGGTCATTTTCTTAACTGATCGGCATTAAGCGCATGCGCTCCTTTTTTAATACCTTAAAGTTAAGGATTAAGCAGGTAGTTTTTCTAGCCATACTTTTAACCAAGGCTCGGTTACTGGCCATGGTTCAAAATCTTCACATGCATCTATTTCTAGGCGGTTGCCCACAGGCTTTGCTTGTAAATCGCGTAGTAGCTCGTCAAAGCTTCGCCCTGCGCCACAAAATGTATCGCCGTAACATCTGTCACCCATTGCAATTACACCAAACGGTTTATCGGTAAGCATTGGGAAAGTGCTATTCATTGCAAAGTACAATCCTGCCAAATTACTCGGTACATCACCTTGGCCTGTTGTGGAGGTAACAATTAAAATATGCGATGCATTTTTTATATCATCAAGTGATGCTTCAGTAATTACTGTAGCAGTATGACCCGCTTGCTCAATTGTGGCAGCAACTTCGTCGCTTAAACGCTCTGCACCGCCATTAACGCTGCCTACAAAAATACTAATATGTGCCATTAATAATCCTTTTCTTGCTCTGGCCAACCTAGCTGCTTACATATTTCAAGCATGTCTTCACCTAGTGGCGCTTTAATTGTTATTGATTCATTACTATAAGGGTGCACAAAACTAAGCTCTGTTGCAAATAACATTAAGCGTCTTAGCTCAAAATGCTCTCTAAAAAATTGATTATGCTGGTTATCACCGTGATTTACATCACCAATAATAGGCAGTGATAAGTGCTTTAAGTGTCTGCGAATTTGATGCTTGCGCCCTGTTTTTGGAAAACACTCAACCAACGAGTAACGCACTGTTGGGTACTTACCAATAGGAATAGGCAATGCAACTTGGTGCAAGCAATTAAACTGGGTTTGCGCTTCTTGCGGTGCTTTGTCTTGATCTGCAAATTTATCGGCTATTTTATCAAGTTCTTCTTTAAGCGGTTTATCTAGAAATACTGACTCTGGCGCAAAGCCGCGCACTAAGGCTAAATAGCGTTTAGCAATAGTACCTTCAATAAATAGCTGGTTCATATCGCGAGCAGCTTCAGAGCTCAGTGCAAACAGCAATACGCCCGACGTAGGTCTATCGAGCCTATGTACTGGAAATACATGTTGCCCTAGCTGGTCACGCAACATTTGCATAGCAAACTGGGTTTCGTGTTTATCTAAAAACGAGCGATGCACTAATAAGCCTGAAGGCTTATTTATAGCCACATAGTTTTCATCTTGATACAAAATAGTCAGCTCGCCATATTCAATAGGCGCCGGACGCTCACTCATTTGGTTCTCCTAAAAAGGAATCAAGGGCTGTTAGCAATTCAATTATTTCATCGCTCCCTGCTTTATTCACAAGTGTCATTTGCGCCATAGGGGCAATAGCAAAGTTACGAGGCAGTGGTTGTTTATGTGTTATTAATTGCTGTATTTTATTAATAAATACAAATTGTAACCACTGCTCAAATGCCATTGTATCGTGACAAAAAGGAGTATTTGAAAGTAGTGCCTCAGCGTCTATTGGCTCACTTTGCCAAAGCGCATGTTTTTGTAAAAGTGCGGTTAGCTGCACTAAATAAGTTTGGGTTTGCTGGTACATAACCACCCTCTTTTATATATGTAATGCAATTATACCCTGTTCCCTCATAGGCGGCTATGACGTATAATTAACGTAATTTTGCAGTAAAAACAGTTGAGAAAACAATGAGTGATCAAATAGCTACATTAGGTCAGCTTTTAGATGGTGCGGGTACTCAGTGGCGTGCTTTTGATATTGGCAGGCACATTACTAAACTCGATAAAAAACAATTTTTAGCTATTGAACAAGCTCAAGTGCCTTACCCTTATCCTCTTGCTGGTCATGCTTGGCTCGCTATCCAATTTTGGGATACTAAAGCCAGTAAAGAACCTTATGTATGGTTTTTAAAGTTTCCACTTGATGAGCAAAGTATGCTTGTAAGTGCTAGCCGCGATCACTTTGCTGATATGGTTATTCAAGCGCTCGGCACTGAAATCACAGGTGAGCAAGCCGATAGAAAACTTGATAATAACCCTTATGTTTTTACACCAAACGCAAATAAATTAGCGGCATTTAACGCCCAAGTAAAAGTACTATTAAAACAGCCTGCGTCGCAGTATTACGAGCATGCACAGTTATACTTTAGCGGTAAAATTGGTTTTGATAATTGGCAAGGTGTTGCACTGCAGGGTATTGCCGATTTTGCACTACGCTTAGACAGCGATACAAACTTAAGTAATTTGCAAAAAGCATGGGCGCATTTACCTATTGAAGTACTACAACCACTCAGTGCCATGCTTGAACACGTTGAAATACCAACATCAATGAGTGAGTTACTTGTTGATTACACACAGGCCGCAATTAGTAATAACGATACATTAGCTATAACCGCAGCACTAAGATCTGTTTCAAAAGGTCAAGCTCAAGGGTTATGCGCTCAATTAGTTGATACTGTACTAAGCTCACAGGTAAGGCACGACTCTGACGTGTTACTAACAATAGCTGGGCGGTGTTTTAAGCAATTAGAAAACCCTGAACGCTTACATGTATTTATGGATAATTGCGCACATCATCAAAAAATTGATGAGTTGTTTCCTAGTATTTTTGCTGACTTAGTTGCAATACCGACTATTCGCCCGCATTTATTAGGCTTATTACGTAAAGAAAATCGTAGCGAAACCCTCGCGCGTGCAATTGGAAGGTTATTCTCTTAAATGGCAAGTTTATGGACGTTCATACTTATTGGTAGTGTAATTTACTTATTTTGGCTTAACCGAAAGGTTGCTGAAGCGGCGAACGTTCATGCTAAACGTCAAAGTGAGCAATTGCAGGTGCAGTTGATGAGTGTTGCATGCACAAAACGCCGCTTTGGTTTTTTAAAGAACGGCAAGCCAGGCATCAAAAGTGAATTTATATTTGAATTTTCAAGCGATGGTGAAAATGCTTATCAAGGTGTGTTAATTATGGAAAATGAGTTTTTGAAAAGTGTGGTTGTTCCACCGCATAAAATATAAAACTTAATATACTTTAGGAGTATTTGCCTTAAATTAATAAACTTAATTCAACACAAAAAACTAAGGCGTAACTAAAGTTACGCCCCAATTGGACTGCATCCTGCTAGATATCCATTATCTTAAATCCGTATTATCATCCCCTGAACGAGTAAACAACCTTGTTTACCCTCACATTGCATCCTGCAATATCCATAGCCACCTTGGCAAACCCACGAAATCTATCGTTTGGCTACATACTGTAGCATCATCCCTGGTAATCCTTTTAAGTAGCTCCTGCCACTTTTTGCATCCTGCAATATCCATAGCCATCTTGGCAAACCCACGAAATCTATCGTTTAGCTACATCCCGTAGCATCATCCCTGGTAATCCTTTAAAGCAGCTCCTGCCACTTTTGCATCCTGCAATGTCCACTTGCCATCTTGGCCGTCCTACGTAAACTAACGCTCCTGCTACTTCCTGTAGCGTCATCCGTGATTATCCTAAAGTAACTCCTAGCTACTAAGTGCTTCATGCACTTCCTTATTCTTCCTTGTATCCGTTTTAGCTTGTCCTTTATGCTTCCTGCTAGCGTCCGCTATGTTGCCTATTCCGTATCCTTGGCAGTAACTCAATCATTGAGCTATGTCGTCTTGACGAAGAGAAGTTTAAAGCAATCAGGGGGGAGAAATAGGACTTAACATTAAATAAATAAACGTCAAAAAAATGAAAAATAAAAATAAACTTTAAATAACAATAGCTTGAATTGAAAAAGGCTACTTATTAATAGCCTTTAACTGACAATGCTCACGATAATGTGAGATATATCTCACGGCCTTATGTCCGTTTGGGCGCATTGGCTTACATCATAATTTTAAATAGTTGGCTCAATTATTGATTTAAACAGTAACTCGCCCTCTACTTGGTTAAAAGTAAGGTGTTTAAATGCTTCAAACTTTTCGGTTTTAAAAAATTCAGTGTGTTCTCTACGCGTTACAAATACAGCCATCCCCGTTGACTCAGCGTTACATTTAACTAAATCATCAAGCCCTCGTAGTAAGTAACGACCAAACCCTTGCCCATGAAAATGTGGATCTACGGCAATAAAAGCTAAAAAGTAGTAATTGCCTTTCTCTTTAAGGGCATCTCTAATTGTTTGTTCTTTATCTATTAATTGATTTGTTTGTAAGTAGCCCGCACTCAGCATTAATTTTAAACGCCAGTGCCAATAACGCTGCGCTTGTAATTGGCTATTAGATTCAAATACACACGCTACTGCTTTTAATTTATCGTTGCGGTATAAACCAATTAATGGCTGCTTTTCTTGCCAAAAACTACTGAGCTCTTCGCGAATTAATGATCGTAATTTTTTTTCGTATACTGATTTATTTTCGTCATTGTAGCTAAGCATGTTTTGTAATACAGGATCGTCATGATAAGCCTGATAAATTAGGCTTGCTGCAGTGCTAATATCTTCTGCGGCTAAATACTGTACGCTGAACGTATCAGCTGACGTGGTTACACTCATTGTATTTCCTTTATTATTTTAGCTGTAGACTGTTTAACTTTATACCTAACTATATACCTAAAATTATTAACCGTAAATTCAGCGAGAGTTTAACTAGCTAGGAGTAGAGTTAATCCTTAGAATAAGTTTTCATTTAGTTAATACCAATTGCATTAAATGAGTGTTCTATTTATAGCGCTAAGAAAATAGCACAATAACAAGGCGAAAATTATGACATATAGTTGTTCTATATGAGTAATTTTTAACGCAGTAAGTGAGCTATTTAATACGCTAGAATGAGCATGTTTTTAATAAAACTGGTATAAGGAGCAATATCATGGATACGACTAAACACGACATCAATACACTATTTGCACAGCTTGGATTACCTAATTCTGATGAACAAATAGATGCATTTATTGCCTCACATGAATTAGAAGACACAGCACTACTCCAAGAAGCTTCTTTTTGGGATGAGGCACAACAGCACTTTTTAGCTGAATCGCTTGCACAAGACGGTGATTGGAGTGAAGTAATTGACGAGTTAGATGTACGCATTCGTCAAAGTAAGTAATTTTATTTAATGTACCCTCCCTTATTTATTGCTAACATAGCATCTGCGCAGCATTTATATGCTGCGTATTTATTTTATTAAAGAGTTATATATCTAATGAATTCAGTTGTATTTGATGCAATCAAAGCCCTTCTCGATGAAGGCAAAACCCCTACTGTAGCACTAACTAAAAGCCGTTTGGCGCAACCGGTTCCTATGCCGATGATTATTGCAGCAGTAAGCCAATATAAAAACAATCCTGATTCAATAAATAACTTCATGAGAAACCCACAGCAGTCAGATAGTACTGAGCTTAAAACAAGTCAATTAGATAGAATTGAGCAAAAACTCGATAAACTTCTTGCACTGCTAGAACAAAAATAATTTGAGACTATAAATGTTCGTTGTTGATTTAACTTTTGATTGCTACCAAGACACCACCCTAGAACAAGCCGAACAAGCAATAAATCGCTTAGTAAATGCACTGCGTTTTAATGGTCAAATAATGGGGGAAGAATTTCCAACCGTTTTAAAAGATGGATTTTTTATTACCCGTGTTATGTGCCCTACTGAAGATGCAATGCACCCGCTAAATAACAGCCCGTTTGTTAAGCACAGTATCGAAAAGTTACATAGTGCGGGGCTACTTGCGCCAAAAGTAAAAGTGATTGGGCAAGATATTCACTCCAACGGCGCTGATTGCTGTAAAGAACCATCAAGTTATATTTTATACACAACCTATGTGCATACGTGTAGCCCGCTTTATTGTGGTGATGACTTTTTGCCTGTGCCGTTATTTCGTATTCCGGCAATTGCTAATGGTGACTATAAAACGCTTATAAAATGGCAAGAAGATTGGCAAGCCTGCGATCAAATTCAAATTAATGGCGCAACCCGTTGTGAGTTTCCGGCACTTGAAGAAATATCGAGTATCCAAAGCGACTTATACAGACGCGGAAAAGACATAACAAAGCGAATTAGTTTTTTAACTGAAAAGCCAACCTATTATTATTTATACCGTGTAGGCGGCGTAGATAAAGCGTCTGAACTTGAACGAAAATGCCCTAGCTGCAATGGTGATTGGAAATTACCTGAATCGTGGTTTGGGTTATTCGACTTTAGGTGTGAGCCGTGTGGCTTAGTGTCTAATATATCGTGGGATTTTCAGTAACCATTAGGGCGTGTTGACCTTTGTGGATTGAAATTTGTTCAATCTAGGGACGATTTAATCGCGGCGCGAGGTTTGTAACCTAGTGGGCTAAGTAAAAACCGAGCAACAAAGAGTAAATCGTCCCTAGAAAGAACCCAAAGGGCAGCGCATGTTTGGCATTTATGCTTCGTTATCGCCTATTTATGGGGAATAACCACACTACATAGGCTCTGCCTTGCCTAAAAACCAAACATACAGCTGCAAAATCAATCACGAAAGGTCAACACGCCCTAGTAATGGCTCTAAAAATCAGCTTAGTGATAACGCTAAGCTGATTTATTAGATGCATTTTAAACCTCTAATGCCTTTAAAAAAGCATTAATGTTAGGTGCAAGTACATGGTGTGTTTTTTTGCCTACGTGCTCTAAACATACTTCACCAGTGTGCACCAATACACTCACTAGTAAATCATCTTGATCTGTTAAACCAATAAATACCGTTTCTGGCTGCTTGAGTTTGCGTTTCATTAAAACGTGACCCGTTATATTTTGCTGTAACAAATTAAAGTCTTCTTCGTTCCATGCTTGTAGTAATTCAACCTGATGCCCATCAATACTTGCTGAAATGCTTCCACCGTACATATGCCCATATAGCTCGCTAAGCTCTTTTGGAAACTCAAGCTCAAGTGCACTGGCTAAATCATTAAGCGAACCTGCAGGTTGCTGTCGCGCGCCCTGCCATTGAATGTTTCCTTGCTCGTCAACCTCACCAACTTCACATGGGCTTGGCCATTGTTCGTCGTGCGCAATAAGTGGGTACTTTGTAGTGTTTTTCAGGATATTTTCGCTAAATGTTTGATGAAGTTGTTCTATAAGCAATGCAACAGACATACTGTGAAACTCATTTAAATTAGATATAATGTCCCTATTGTAACTATTTAAGAGCAAACATGACAGATTACAGCAATTCTCCAGACCTTAAAGGTAGCGTATTAGGCCAATCTACTGAGTATGTAGATGTGTACACGCCAAGCTTGCTTTTCCCTATTGCGCGCAAACTAAATCGTGATGCTTTAAATATTGACGAAGCAGAGCTTCCATTTAAAGGCCAAGATATTTGGACAGGTTACGAGCTTTCATGGCTAAACAATAAAGGTAAACCGCAAGTTGCCGTAGCCTTATTTACCTTTGAGTGCCAAAGCAGCCATATTATTGAGTCAAAGTCGTTTAAGCTTTACTTGAATAGCTTTAACCAAACCCGATTTGAAAGCATTGATATAGTAAAACAGCACTTAATTGATGATTTATCAAACGCGGTTAACAGCCCTGTCAAAGTGACTTTATATAATCCTGATGATTACAATTGCTTACCGTGTACAGCGCTGCCAGGTGAATGTATTGATGACTTAGATATTGAAATTAATAATTACGATATTGATGCTAATTCACTTAAAGCAAAAAGTGATAACGTAGTTACTGAAACGCTCTACAGCCATTTACTTAAGTCGAACTGTTTAATTACCTCACAGCCTGACTGGGCAAGTGTGATTATACGATACACAGGCGAGCAAATATGTCGCGAATCGTTACTGCGTTACTTAATTTCGTTCAGAACACATAACGAATTTCATGAACAGTGTGTTGAACGTATTTATAGCGATTTAACAACACACCTTAATATTAAAGAGTTAGAGGTTTACGCGCGTTATACTCGTCGCGGCGGGCTTGATATAAACCCGTATCGCTCTACGCATTATAACGACACGCCATTTGCAGTTAAAATTAATCGTCAGTAGGTTATTTTAAACTGGAATATGAGTATTAAAAAAGGAGCCTAGGCTCCTTTTCTATTTGTATATTTAATTAATACCAATTCGCTTAATTAAGTGAGCTATTTTGAGGCTGGGAAAACGTGTTGATAGCTAGGCAAAAAATTCGCTATTTAGTTGTTCTCGGCAATTGCTCCTGCATTGCTCTACCTTCTGCATCCATGCAGTCGTAAATGAGAATCTTTTAACGCAAGTAGCGACACGTTTAGCCCCGCAAAATGATTAAGTATTATTGCGGATTGGTATAACTTCACGCTTAGTGGGTATAGGCATACCACACACATCAACGTAGTTATGTGCTTTAACAAACCATGGTTCAACACGGTTTTTACGAGCGCTGATTAAGTTTTTAAACACCGGTGAGTTTGTTTTCATCACTTTAAATATACTTTTATCGCTTTGTATATCGCCAAGCACTTGTATATTGGTAATTGGGTTAAATGCTTTTACTTCAGTTGGTGTACGCGCTAAACGATTTAAATGCTCTATACCTTCGAGCACTCGACCAAACACCGTAATGTTTTTATCAAGGTAGCGCGGGCCTTGCCCTATGGTTACAAAAAACTCCGTACTCGCACTATTTATATCGTTATCGCGCGCCATGGCAAACACGCCACTACAATGCACTTGCCATGTTTGCGTATGGGCTGAATTTTGAGCTACTGCAAAGCCGTTTAAAAAGCCTGTAACTGGTGCATATCCGTCGCCATTTAACTCAGTAATTAAAAGTGGTTTGTTTGTTGTTAAATAAAACTCAGCGGGAACTGTTTTATCTGCCGTTTTAATTAACTTTTTACCCGAGCTGTCGCCACCTTGCGCTACAAAACCTTCAACAAACCGATAAACGCTGGTATTTTTATAAAACCCTTCTCGCGCTAACTTTTTAATATTTTGAACGTGCTTTGGGGCAAGTTGTTCATTAAGCTCAATATACGCATCGCCCGTTGGCAGCGTTATCTTTAAAATATTTTGAGCGTTCACTACTCGCCAGTCATTATCTGCTGCACTAGCAATTACTTCACTCGCGCTCAATAAAGGTAGCTCTTGTTTAGCAACATCATCACCTAGTTGTTGAGCACAACCGCTCAATAAAACACTAAGCAGAGCTGGCAATATAATTTTTTTCATCGCTTATATCCTTATAATTATTATAGTTTTGGTTATTCCCAATCAAACTTATATAGCACATCAACATTTTGATATAGGCCGCTTGTTATCTCTATGTATAACTGTGAAAGTAACTGATATCGCACAGCCACTTCACTGAGCGAATCAAATACACCCACGCTATATTTAACTTGCAAACTGGGTGCTACGTATCCTGATATTTCTACTTTGGTACTATCACCACTACCTGATGAGCTTAAACTTACATCTGACAACCCAAAGGTTTCACCTACCTTAGAAACAACCCCTTCGCTGCGGCTAACCCCTTGAGAAAGTAATAACTGTGTAAGCATAGCATCGCTTGACGAACTTTCTCCATCGCCTAAAGGTTGGCCATTAAGTAAATATGCAAGTGCTTGTGCTTGATCCATCGCAGGCTCAGAAAATATCTTGAGCGTTGGTTGTTCAACATTACCTGTGAGCGTAACCCCTGCAATCACACCATTTGCAGTCGTATCTGGGTTACGTATTGCTTTAATATTTAAAAATGGTTGTTCAATTGAACCGCTAAAACCTACTTGCCCGGTGCTGATTATTAAATCTTGCCCAAAGGCTAAGTAAGTACCTTCAATTAAGTTAAGCTCACCTGTGGCTATAATTGGCGCACCTTGACTCATTTTTATCGCTAAATCACCCGCAACTTTTGATTCCAAGCCAAACGACTCTACTTTTACATCGTTTTTAACAATCACTTTTAAATCTATGTCGTAATCAAACGGGACTGTCTCGGTGGCCTCAGTTTTTTGATCAACAATAATTTCATCATCGCTAACTTGCACCGCGCCCTCAGGAAGCTCTTCAATCATTATACGACCGTAAGGCACAACTACCTCACCAGCAAGCTTGAGTGCATTATTAGCCAAGCCTATTTTTAAATCCGGCGATACTTTAAAAGTGACCCCTTGCTGCGCACGTACATAAAACTGCTCGCCAACTACCGCAACATTTACAGCAGGTTGCGCACCTTGCCAATCAACGTCACCGGTGAGATTTATTTTACCGCCTTGATTGTCGTTTAAGTTGCCTTTTATTGTGGCTGTTGTTTTATCAAACAATACGTTTATGTTTGATTTTTGCAGCGCTATAGGTAGTTGCTCGCCCTCTAAACTAATATCGCTCACATTAAGTTCGCCATTTAATAAAGGATCTTTTAACGTACCAGCTAACGCCACTTTCCCGCTAATATCACCTTTTAACTGCTCAAGGGTTTCAAGAAAAGGTTGTAAGTCTGAAAGGAGTATTTTATCGATATTAATGGTGCCATTAAGCGCTTGCGTATTTTGTATATCATCGATATTAATTTGTGTGTTTATTTTCCCAAGCACACTTGATTCTAAATTAGCTTCAAGCTTGCCAATTTGAGAATCCGAAAACGCACTAATGCTTAATGTTTCAATAGGTAATTTAAAACGATCTTCTTCAGAGGTAAGTACCGCTGTTAAATCAGTAGAATCGATATTTGCACGTAATGTTTTAAGCGCACCGCTTTGCCAGTTAAGTGCCACATCGCCAGCTATATTACCGCGAGTACGAATATTGTCAGGCAAAAAGTGCTTAAGTTCTTCAAGTGCTAAGTTGCTTAGTTTAGCATTTAACTGACCGAGATTTTTTGACTGCGCTAAGGTGTCTATGCATAATTTACTTTGCTCAGATGCCCAACAATGTGCACTCACATCAAAGTCGCCACTTTGCGTATTAACCATAATGGCAATATTTTTAGTATTACTAAAACTAAGCTTTTTATCGCTGAGCGTTACATTACTAAGCTCGCCATTCCAAGTGGTATTATTAATTTTGCCATTAACTTCAAGCTCTACACTGCCTTGCTCGGCATTTATAGATGCCGTAAGTTGGTGATCTGTTTTGTCGCCGCTAATATCAATTTTAACGCTATTAATTTGCTGTTCGGCTACAAGCACCGAACCAACACTTACCGAAACATCGGTTTGCCAATCGGCTGCGGTATCTAACTGCCCTTTTACTGATAGTTTATTAATGTTTATTTCATCAAAAATAAAGCGATCGAGTATTAGTGCTAAATCAACAGAGGGCGTTAACCTTTCCCCCCTTACTTTTAAATTTGCGTTGCCGTCAGCAGTAAATGGAATATTAGCTTTTTCATCACTTCTTAGCGTTACTTTGCCATCAACCCGCCAAGTATCATCAACTTGCCCGCTTAGTGCTAATTTATTGGTGCCGCTACTTAAATAAAAGCTATCAATATTAGCTTTTAACGTGTTGTCTAGCTTAAAGTTTGAGGCAAATTCTAGTGGCACGTCGTTAAGTAATCCGCTTAACTTTGTATTATTCATTTGTAGCTGCCACTTGTCGTCAGCTACATTAAACGAGCCTTTAAACTGTCCTGAAATATCACTGGTAGCGGCATCAGTTAAGTACTGCGCTTTTAAGTTAGCAAGCGTGCCATTAAAGTTAGCCTGTATGCCTTTTTGCCAATCAACATTGGCTTCTATAGTTGCACTGCTTTCGTTCGCTTTAATGCTTAGCGCTTGTAAAGTTGCTTTGGTGAGACTGCCTTTTAATTGGGTATTTAAGTCAACAGCTGGGTACGCGCCTAGTTGGCTATTCGCCTGTAGGCTAAGCTGATAGTCGTCAGCATTACCTTGTGCGTTAAGGCTAACATTTCGTACTTTAAGTTCATTACTTTGTGCATCAATAAGCCACAGCTTAATTTTTCCATTTAACTCAAATGGATAGTTTTTTTGCTTTAAATTTGCCGTTGCCGTTAAACTAAGCGGATATTGCCCCTGTGTTTCTAAATTTAAGTTTAGATTTGATAAGTCGCCATTCAACTGCAAATTGGCTTGGTGCTCGTCACTTTGTAAAACAACATCCCCTTTCACGGGCAAATTCCCTGCAAGCTCAGCATTAAGATGCGTATTAAGCTGCCACTGTTCATACTTTGCTGAGAATGACTCTAAATTAATAACCGCATCTTCCACACTTAATTGCAGCGAGATGTTTTCAATAACATGTTGGGCTTCGTTTTGCTCAATCGTAATTTTAGCTATTTCAAAGTCTTCAACAACTAAATCAAGTGGCGAAGTAAATTCTATATTAGGCAATGCGAGTAGGTGCGTTAAAGGCGCTTGAGTATTTTGCGCCGTTTGTGTTTTCGCATCTTGTTCTTGCTCTTTTAAGGCAAGAAGTATGGTGGGAATATTCAGGCTTTTAACCGTCAGCTTTGAACCCTCTGCTTTTGCTGAGAGTTTAAAATTATTAACGCTTACGTTTGCACTTGGATGCTCTAGAGTAAATTTATTGATCGCAATGTTTTTTACAGCAATATTAAAAGGTAAGCTGATTTTTTCGAGCGGCTCTGCAGCGGCTTCTTCTTGTGACTCTGCAGTTTTTGGTAATGTTAAATTTATAGATTTAGCACTTAAGTTATCTATACAAATTCCATCGCACTGCCACCAAAACAAATCAATTTTCAACTGTTGTGCATTAAAATCCAGCCCATTGTTAGTAAAGCGTACATTAAAGGCATCATTATAAATAAAACGGCCATCTTTAATTTCAATATGTAGTCCATCTACCGCTTTGTTTGCACTATAAGCAATAAATTGATTACCAGGTGCGGTAAATAACAAACAAAATAGTGCAACAACTAACGTGACAAAAATAGCACTTACGGCGGCTGTTATCTTTTTTAATACTGACATTAAATTTCTGGCCCTATGGTAATACTTAAACGTGTGCTTTTACTTTCTTTTGTTAATCCCCAAGCGTGGTCTATACGCACGGGGCCAACGGGAGTTAAATAGCGAAAACCAAAACCAGCACCTACTTCAAAATCATCAGAAAAATCATTAGTCGCAGTACCACCATCAACAAATAAAGCTGCTCGCCAATTTTTAGCAAACTGGTAGTTATATTCCATCGTGCCCGATAGTAAATACTTACCACCTATTAGCTCGCCGTCATCGTTCTCAGGCGAAATTGATTGGTACGCAAAACCACGAACGCTTTGATCGCCACCTGCGTAAAACCGAAGTGAAAATGGCACGTTGTTAATATCATCAACAAGCATTGCTCCTACATTCGCTTTTAAAAACACCAAGTGGCGGTCAAAATAAGTGCGTAGCCATGCATGTTGCATTTGCACCCTAATCAGATTAGTACTCGAAAGCACATCATCTAAGCCAAACTCAGCAGATATAAGCCACTGCTCTCCCCAATAAGGAGTCGTGCCGCCTTTTGATTTTTTGCGCGCGTAGCTAATGCCAGGCATTAACATTTCGGTACTTTCTTCGTCTTCATCACCAATACGGTAGGTTTCTTGGTCGCGGCGTAAAAATGCAGTACGCACCCACTTATTTTCGGTCAACCATTGGCGCTGAACTTGCCCCGTTAATATTTCACTATAAGTGTCGTTTGTGAGCTCATCTTCTAATTTATAACCGACAGAGAATCGCCATAAATCATCATTAGGATCATCAACCGGAATTGTATAAGCCATGGAAATATCTTGCTGCTTTTGTGCCACATTTAAATTAGTTTCGAGGTAATGGCCGTCTTCTGTGATCCACGGTTTACTCCATTTAAAACGCACCTTGGGCCCTAAGTCAGTACTAAAACCACCGCCAATTTCATAGCTGTTAGCTGGCTTGGGTAATACTTCAACTTTAATCGGTACTTGGCTGTTTTTGCGCGCTGCAATGTCAGCATAAACACGTATACTGGCAAAATAAGGGGTACTTGATAAATCCAAGTTATAGTCAGCAATATGTGTTGATTTATAAGGTTGGCCCTGCGAGAAAGGCGCTATAGAGCGTATGTATTTTTCAGCGGGTGTACTACTGGCAATTTGTATATCGCCAAACTCATACCTAACTCCGGTATCAATTATGAAAGTAATAACAGCACTATTTTTTTTAAGCGACACTTCTAATTTGCGCGCTGGCCACTTAGCATCAAAATAACCAAGCTCCAGCAACATAGATTCTATTTTTTTATGAGCAGAGTCATATTTACCATGATTTAAAACATCACCTTGCTTTAAGTGATTGCTTTTAATCAATGCCTGTAATTGGGTATCGCTTTGACCATCACCGTTTAGCGTAATATTAATTGCTTCTATGCGAGTTGCAGGCCCCCGTTCAACTTTAACAATTAGTTCGCTGTCGTCTTTATCATAAATAACCTCGACGGTCGGGCTATAATAGCCAAGTGCTTTGATGCTATTTTGTACTTGTTTTTGAGCATAACGGCGAAGTGTACGGGTTGGCTTCTCGCCAATTAACTGCTTGAGGTAAAGAGCTACGTTATTTTCTAAATCGCCACTTAACCCTTCAATTTCGTAATCTTCTATGACTTTTTCTGCCGCATAGCTATTTGTCGCAATTAAAGCGCTCACAACACACATGCAACGTAAAAACTTAATAAACAAGTAAATATCCTTACTTTTAATATCTTACAAAAAACTAGTTAATTACCCGCATATTAGCATAGCCATAATGAGCAACACATTAACTTAATAACAATCTAACGCGTAAATTTAACTTTGAATAAATATCAGCATAATTAAAATTAGTACGCGTTAAGACAATATTTTAGTTACAATAGTGCCTACGAATAAAAAATTAATTTTAAATGAGTTTTTAATGCAATTCCCTGATGATGATAACGGCCAACTTTTAGCCGAAATAGCCGCTGCTGGCATTGATTTAAATAAAATGCACCAAGTCGATTTTTTTATTTTATTTGAACAAGAAGCCGATGCTGAAAAATTTGCTAAAGAAATAGTCTCTGATGCATTAGTTCAAAATGCTGAGCTCGAAAAATGCAAAGACACTGGCGTTTGGGAAGTAATCACTCAAGTACAAATGGTGCCAGAGCACACCCTTCTAGGACAAGCAGAGCAATACATTGAAAGTATTGCTAATAGCTTTAATGGATACGGTGATGGCTGGGGATTAATGGACGGTGAAGAAGCTTAGTTGCCTTTTAATTGTATTAGTTCAATGTACTCTATCAGTTAAGCTTAGCGGCTTAACTGATTTGCCTTTCTAAAACCCCCTTTATAGTCAAATAGTTTATCAGCCACTTTCCAACCATACTTTTTGCTTTTTCGTGCAATAACAAAATCCGGTGGTACTAATTCAAATTGTGCGTTTACTACTTGCTCTGCAGTCTTAAAATTAATAGGTGTTTGCCCAAGTCCTACTCGTAGACCAAATTGCTTATTAAATATAAATTGCCCGCCTTTATTTGCGAGGTTATATACCTCATCGCAACTTGCGCCATCTTCATCAAAATACGTTATTTTAATTAAATCGTCTTTAATTTGAGTTACCGATAACCCACTACATCGAAGCACAAGTGCGTCTTTTAAGTTTAATGCATTACGTAGCTTATCATCAGGGTCAGCCATTACCGCGCCGCAATCATGGCATTGTCGTGCAGCAATATCATTTTGAGCGCCGCACTGCTCGCATTCTTTAAATCTAAAACGATAATCGCACTGCTCTTTATGGCCACTATCGTCTTCTAACAACCCTTTACATCGCCTGCCAAAGTGCTCTATTACTTTTCCAGCAGAATCAGTTTTACCCCAAAATATATTAGCAAACCCACAGCCAGGACAAAGTACCTGCACAGGCTCATTATCACTATCGCCTTTTTTATCGCCTACTTCTGGGTGAAATAAATTAAAACCATTGCCGGCATAATCTATTACTAAGCAATCCGTTTTTGATTCAGATAACCTCAAGCCTCGCCCCACAATTTGCTGATATAAACTAACCGATTCTGTAGGGCGTAAAATAGCAATAAAATCAACGTGCGGCGCATCAAAACCTGTAGTTAATACCGAAATATTAACTAAATACTTTAATTGCTTAGCTTTAAATTGCTTAATGATTTTATCGCGCTCAGTGTTTGGCGTATCACCTGTTATTAGCGCGCTTTGATGAGCTGGCAAATAGCTTAATATTTCCTGAGCATGCAATACCGTGGCGGCAAAAACCATAACACCTTCACGCTGCTCACTGTATTGAATTACTTGCTGTAATATAGCTTTCGTTGCGCGCTCACTGTTTTTTAAAAGCGCATTCATGTCATCAGTTGTATATTGCCCAAATGCATTGCTATCTAAGGACGAAAAATCATAATGGCTAATTGCTGCATCAACTTCGTTAGGCGGCGTTAAATAATTATGTTTGATCATATACCTGAGCGGCAATTCAAAAATACAACTTTTAAACGGGCTTTCTTTAGTCCCTTTAACAAAGCCATGATAATGATGATGGTATATCCACCCCGTTCCTAGCCGATAAGGTGTTGCTGTTAAACCCAATACTTTTAACTGAGGGTTATATTCTTTTAAACTACTTATTACTTTTCCGTACTGGCTTTTTTTATCCCCATTTACTCTGTGGCATTCATCAATAATAAGTAACGAATAATGCTCATTTAATTTATTTAAATTACGAGAAAGTGATTGCACACTGGCAAAGGTTACTTGATGGTTTAATGACTTTTCTTTTAAACCTGCTGAAAATATACTCGCCTCTAAACCAAAACTTTTATATTTTTGCGAATTTTGCTCTACCAACTCTTTTACATGAGCAAGTACTAATATTTTTTGCTTAGCAATACGGGCAAGTTCAGCAATAACCAAACTCTTACCTGCGCCGGTTGGTAGCACAATAACGGCAGGATCATTACTCTTTCTAAAGTGTAAAACGGTTCGTTCTACGGCTTCTTGCTGGTAAGGTCTTAGTTTATAGCTCATGGGAAAACAAATAGGTTTGAGTGAAGAGATTTTAGCAAATAATAGCTGGGAGTTTTAAACTTTAATTATATTTTATTGAGGGGGAAACAAAAAAGAGAAGCCGAAGCTTCTCTTATATTTAGCTTTAAGCTAAAAACTTCTCAAGCTCAACACCTTCAAACGCTTTAGGACGACGGCCACGGCCTGTCCATTCAATAGTCTCACCATTAAGTTCCATGCGGTACTTAGGCTTAACTTTAGTACGTTTGTCAGATGCTCCATCTTGTAAATCTTCTAGCGTAAGTCCTTTTTCTTTTAAAAGATCCAAAACTTCCTGTTTCGCTTTTTGCTGCTGGGTATATTTTGAAATTGCATCATTGATAAGCTGTTGGGCTTTTTCAAGATCCGTTAATGATGCTGTTTTAATAAAAGATCGGACTTCTTTCATTTATATCTCGCTAAATTGTGTGATTAGATTTATTTAAATATTCTTTTTTAGTATAAGGGTATTTTTCAAAAATAACTACGACACATAATTTATTAATGTATATAAAATTTATTTATAAAAAAACCGCGATTAAAATCGCGGCTTTTATCATTTTATATAAATAATAATTAGAACTTAGTAGTAAAGCTTAACTGGAAATAACGACCAGTAACATCATAAGCTTCACCAACAGTGTTTATACCTGATGCTCCACTTACAGAACTTTGGTTTGCTACAGGAGGTTGCTTATCAAAAACATTTCGAACTGACAAAGTAACGTCTGTTCCAGACGTGATGTTATAAGTACCTGATAGATCATGATAAATAACAGTCGGGAAGCGATTAAACTTTTCTAAAGGAGCACCAGTTGAGAAATTTTGGTTTCCTTCAATATTACTATCATTTGAACTTGCCCAGTACTTCATGCGCCATGATACTGCAAAGTCATCAACTGCATAGCCTAAATTTAAATTTGCACGATTAGTAGGAGTTAATACTTCACCTCTGTAATCTATCTCTTCACCAGATTCAATTGATGTTTCAGCATACTCATACAAATGATTCCAAATCAAGTCAGCTGATAATTGCCCGTAAGCAAATTCTTGTTTATAGCTTAATTCAATATCCAAGCCTTTTGTGCTTAAATCATTTTCATTGCTAGTACCAGAGCTAACTTCTGTCAAAGCACCTCTTGTATCACGTATTGCCCCACCACATGTCGCATCAAAGTCTGATGGATTAACACCGTAGCACCGGTTTAATACCGTTGTTCTAGCAGTGGTAGCAATAGCGTTATCTACAGCAATATCGTAGTAGTCAAGCGTTAATGAAAATTCATCAGTCACTTGCCAAATAGCGCCAACACTAAATGAATCAGATGTTTCTTCTTTTACATCTTCATTACCACCAACATAACCGCCAGTGCTTTGACGTTCAATAGTTGTTAAATTGAATGCGCCTTCAGTAGCAACTCGATTAGCCACTTCAGCGATAGAAAGACAGTTAGCCGCTACATTTCCGGTAGATGATGCAGTAATTGCATCACATGGATCTGCAACACCTGAAAATGTTTCACCTCTACCACCGAATAAATCAGCAATATTTGGAGTTCTAATAGCTCGCGCTGCTGATGCTCTTAATTTTACTGTATCTGTAGGAGAGTATTGTACACCTGCATTCCATGTTGTTTGTCCACCAACAATTTCATGATCTGAATAGCGAGCGGCTAAATCTAGTTCAACATTTTCGAGAACTGGTAATACAGTTTCAACAAAAACATCGTTAGTGTAGAAGCTACCATTCGTAGGCTCAGATTTATTTGTACTTGAAGCACCAGTTTGCGCTAAATCACCTGGAGAGTATGAACCTTTTTCAAGACGATGTTCTGCACCAACTGCTAGACCAACCATACCACCTTCTAGCTCAATTGGTAATTCACCTGAAAGGGTTGTTGAAAATATAAATTGCTCAACTTGACCTTGAGATTTTGCAGGTGATCTTACATATGCAACAGCTTCATCAGACAAAGTTCCTGCACCGAACAAATCTAAAGGCACACATCCTTGAAGTACTGCTAAATCATTAGAACATTGGACGTTACCTTCTGCGTTAGTGTATACATCTAATGCATTTGCAGCACGTTCAACATTTATTTGACCACCATTTTCTTGGCGCTGGTCAGTTTTACCCCATGAAATATAAGAGTTTAAAAGCCAGTTGTCATTAATTTCCCAATCTATACCTGTCGCAATACGGATAGTATCACGCTCTAAATCTGTTGAACGAGCACCAAACTCAACCATACGGCGAACTAACGTTGGAATATTATTATCCATTGTTAAATCAGGATTATCAGACATTAAATTTTGGCGTAAAAGGTCTGGAACTAAAGGGCTTCCCAGTTTAATCCCACCAACGCCACCACGTGAAGGTAGATATACATCATCCGTAGTAAAAGGAGTTGGTTCAATAGTCGAGTTGTATGTTTTAGATGAATTCCAGTTTACTTCCGTGAAAGAGTGAACACTATCTGAAATATCTTGTTTAAAATTAACTGCTGCGTATTTACGCTCAAGCGGAGTAACTAACTGTCGGTAAGAAGCACGATTGAATGAATTCTCATCACCTACATAAGGTGTCCCATCTGCATTGTATGCGCCAACACGGCCTTGAGGCGGATATGAAGAATTCTGAATACCAACATATTCACCACCCTCATCATTCAAAAATATAGCTTCATCATATCTTGAGAAGTCTCGATCGGATGACTTCAGACCTTTATCATCATCATATCCAGCAGCAATTGTTACACTACCTGAATCCCAACTATTACCAGCAGTAAGGTTTAAAGAATATTTTTCGCGATCAGACTCATCTGAAACACCTGTTTGAGCGTTAACTTCAACACCTTCAAAATCGCTTCGCGTAATAATGTTCACAACACCAGCAACAGCATCTGAACCATAAATCGCTGAAGAAGCACTTTTAAGAATATCAATACGTTCAATCATTGATGCTGGTATTGCATTTAAGTCAACCGCATAACCACTTGATGGAGAAACGCCTGATACAAAGCGACGACCATTCACTAATACTAATGTTCTTGAAGAACCTAAGTTACGTAAAGATGTAGTGTTAAGACCAACGCCTGTAGTACCAAATGCACTATTTGATTGGTTTGAACCAGCAATAGTGACCGGGGATTGATTCAAAACATCAGCTACATTCAATGCGCCCATTTGAATAATATCACTTCGGCCAATTGATGTGATTGGCACGGTTGTTTCAATATCAGTGCGCTTTATGCGTGAACCCGTTACTTGAATACGCTCTACTTTTTCAACACCTTCGTTTGCAGCGATTGTGTTCATAGAAAAAACAGCTGTAGATGCTGCACCAAAAGCAATCGCTAAGCGAACAGCTTTTGAAACTTGATTATTTAACATTGGATTCTCCCTAGAATACTATTTTAATTGTTTTGCCTTCAAAAACGGTCTGTAATTAATCACAGTACCTATTTTGATTCGAATAGTAGTCCTAACTTATGCAAAAGGTCAACACTTGGCTAACCAAATAAAACTCTTTATTTACAAAGCTTTAAAGTAACAAAAAACAAACACAATGCTCTTTTTGCATTATTGCATTATTGCAAAAACTTGATTTAGAATAAGTGCTATTTACTGAAGAAATCATATCTAAGTCTCGCCTCAAACAAGTTACTTACTTCCTTATTGTGGCGAATTATGTAGGTGTAAAAGCATGCAAAAAATAAATTACCTACATAAAATTAACAAAAATGATTGAGACAACTATAGCTATTCAACTATCTGAAAAAGTACTACTTGGCCTTTCTAAAAAAGAAAAAATCCATAAAGCTATATGTTCATTGATTTCAAAAATCGCACACCGATGGCAGGCTAACTAAAATAGCTGAGTCACTTTTTGTAGTAATTACTATTAAATATGTATAAATGCTTAGTCTGTATTTCAGAAAGTCGGCGAGGTAGGAGTGTTAATAACTCCTTATATAGATAAAGACGCTATGCGAGTGACGCAAGCTTAATACTGAAACGAAAAAATGAAAGAGCTGCTGTTATGCGTGATGTAATGTGATGCTGCTGATAGCTTTAAAACTCAAAGATATTAAAGCACCACCCTATTCATCAGATTAGAATATAATAAATTTAGAATAGGCTTTTAAAGGATACGAAGACGTTGTTAACGTAGCTTTGAAGTACGTAACCTCTTTATCAAAAAAAGTAATTGGCGTATCAGATATGATCAAGGTTGAGGCCTGTACTACCCAAGAATATATCCAATCACCACATTTTCAGCTTAAGTAATGAAAGATAATCTTTTGTTGGTATCCATTATGTTTTTAAACTTCTGAAGAACCGCTAAGTAAATCCAACAATTTCCAGTCTAAAGAAACGTAATATCAACTAGATGTAAAAATTTTTGCCTAGTTATAGCGAAATTTACTTATCGTTAAATAAACCCCATATATAAGCCGGTTCGTATAAAAACATATTAGGGCAAGTAAAACATAAAAAAGCCTACTGAAATTTCAGTAGGCTTTAATATTAAACACTTTCGTTTATAAACTTATTTACTAAAGATATTAGAAACGTAAGTTTAGTCCTAAGTTGAAACGTCTGCCGTATACGTCGAAAAACTCACCATCATCGTATGTGCCAGGGTTTCTAGGAGGTGTAATATCAAATAAGTTTGAAACACCTAATCTTACTTCAAGCATTTCGCTAACAGTATAACGACCATTTATTGACCATTCTGTATAAGAAGGAACATCATTATAGTTGTTATTTTCAGCAGTCCACTCTCTGTCTAATACTGTTGAATGACGGTATTTACCAATCATACCTACGTATAAATCATCGTAAGTATAGCCTACCGTTAGGTTACCCTGCCAACGAGGGTATCTTACTTCACCAACTGTAGGTGTTGGTTCATAGCCTTCGCTAGAAACATCTGTATTAAACTCTCTATGCTCAAGGTAACTTGCTAGTAAACGGAAGTTAAATGAACCGTAGCTCGTTTCATACTTGTATGTACCTTCTAAATCAACACCCTTAAGAGAGTAAGATGCTAAGTTATATGGTCCATTACGAACCTCAGAAATATCAAGAGTCGTAGGATCACGGTCAACTAAGTCACAAGCACTATTATCTAAACTAGACGCTTCGTAACAATCATCAATAACACGCTGTGCACCTAAAGAGTTAATTGCATCTTCAACGTCAAAACTCCAATAATCTGCAATTAACGTGATATTTTCAGTTGGGGTATAAATTACACCAAATAATGTATCGTCAGACGTTTCTTCTTGAAGGTTTGCATTACCTGAATTCACACTTGGCGGAGTAACACTACGCCAATCATCAGATGGTCTCCAATCTCCAACTGTAGTACCTGGATTTGGAATGCCTGCAGCTTGACAGTTAGCAATTAAGTTTGCTTTTTTGCTATCACTCGCTGTAGATATATTAGTTTGGTCACATGGATCGCCATAAGACGCGAATGACTGAGTACCAGCAGAATAAAGTTGAGATAATGATGGAGCACGAACCGACTTAGACTTTGTACCACGGAAACGAAGTTCATCGTTCATTGCATAGTTAAAGCCTACCTTCCAAGCTACATTATCGCCCACTGAAGAGTAATCCATGTAACGAGCGGCTAACTCAAGGCTTAATGAATCAACAAATGGTGCATCCACTAATAATGGAACTGACATTTCAACACCAATTTCATCAACTGTAAATTCACCATCCCATGCTTTTACAAAGTTACCAAACACTAAATTATTCTGCATTGCTGCACCAGGTTCATTAGAACCAGTTTCTTTACGATGCTCAGCACTTAAAGCAAAAGAAACACCACCGGCAGGCATATCAAAAGCATAACCTGAAATAACACCACCAATAACTTGCTGCTGTTTAACTTTAGAAATTGATGCTGAGGTAGTAACGTAATCTAAAGCTTCTTGAGATGCACCATTAAGACCGAACAGGCTCAATGCCTGACAACCATCTAACGCACCAACTAAAGAACCATCTGAATCACGGTCTGCACAACGAATTGCTCCGTCAATTTCTACCGCGTCAATAGCCTTGTTAAAGTTCTCAGTAAGGAATTCACCGTTCCATGTAGTGTCGTTTTTATTGCGACCGTAACTAAAATATACTTCGTAATCGAACTCTTCTAGTAGTAACCCTTGGAAAGAAAGAGTTGTATTAAGTGTTGTACGATCATCTTCATAGGTACGATTACCGAAACCCGAAGCTAGCTTATAAATTGTAACTGAATCTCTATTAGCTTCATCTAGCTGTGCTTTAGCAGCTGGGTCTAAAAATGCATTATCTGAACGAATCGATTCAGCAAGGAAAATTGGGCTACTTTCTGCATAAGCACTTGCTTTTGAAAAAGAAACTTCAAAATTCATTGAATGATCGTCAGCATAATTATTTACAATGTTTGTAAAAACATTGAAACGATTAAGTGGTGTTGCAAGATCTTGATGTTCAATAAATTTGTAACCATTAGAGAAGCCGTCACCAAAATATCTAAGTTGATTATTCGGTGCAGGTCTTGTTACACCACCAACTATAACGGGACTAAATTCACCATTATCACCAAATACAACATGGCCATCAGGTAGGAATGCATCACCTGCGCGATCGTAATAGCCTAGTGTTTGCAAACCGGCAAACTCACCTGTAGCTAAAATATTCTGTGGAATTCCATCTGTGTCAGAAACATTATCAGGGTTTAACATTCCAGAAACTGGGTTACGAAGAAAGTCACGGTCTTGAGCTTCAAGCTGTTCTGTTTCTGAGTAAGATAAGCTCGTAATAAAACTTATTTTGTCGCTTTCACCACCAAATGTGAATGAAAAAGACTCTTCTTCACCACCACTTTGTTCTGTAATAGATTTTTTGTAGTTGAAGTCCATAGTATCTTGAGACTTTTTCAAAATAATATTAACTACACCCGCAATTGCATCTGAACCATAAACTGCTGACGCGCCGCCATGAACAATATCCATACGTTCAATCATTTCAGTCGGAATGCCGTTTAAATCTACCGCAGGATTATCTACAGAAGCACCTACGTATCGACGACCGTTTACAAGTACTAAAGTACGACCTTCTCCAAGCTGACGAAGATCTGTAGTATTTATACCCGCACCAAAAATAGTGTTAGTAGTTGTTGTAGGTGCAGAGCCTACGCCAGATGAAGGCAGTTTTTGTAACAAATCTGATATGTTTGTGATGCCGGCATTAGATAGCTCTTCGCCGGTGATTGTAGTTACAGGAGTAGGTGAAACCTCTGAAAAACGCTTAATACGCGAGCCTGTAACCTCTATACGTTCTACTTTTTCAACGCCTTCTTCTGCCGCAATTGAATTTGCCGAAAAAACAGCTGTTGATGCTGTACCAAAAGCAATCGCTAAGCGAACTGCCTTTGAAATTTTATTGTTTAACATTTGATTCTCCCTAGAATACTATTTTATTATTTATGCTTAATTTTTAAAATTAATGCGCAATAAAGCCACTTAATAAGACTAAAAATGCCTATATGAAGGTACAGTAGGACTTTATTGTGTGACGGATGATAGTACTAGAGAAACAAAGAGGTCAACACATTATTAACTTTAAACCAGCAAAAATAACAAATGTATCTTTCACCATTACATTAAAATCAACAGTAAGCAGCTGATTTTATTGAAAAAGTATTATGTGTATATTTAAAGCTTATATCACCTTAAAATAAAACACTTAAATAACAACAACTTGAATGTTTGTAAAGATTTGTAACAAAGCATCACTAAAATATATAAAAACATTCATATTTAGTAGACTTATCTAAAGCTGCAGGTTTAAAAAAGTGTCTCTTTTATTTAAGGTGAAATAAAAAACAACCTTACTATCAATTAGATAACCTCACTTTTATACCTTAACAATAAGATATATATGCGATTACTTTAATCTTTTCGAGTATATGACTTATAGTATGCTTGTAAAATTTATTATAGGAATGGACCCAATTAATGTGTAAACATACATAATTACTTACTCCTTCCTTATTTTGCAATCTGAGTTGTAAATTTTATGTTTTTTAACTTAGATATGTGGAAAAACCTTTTGAAGTAATCACTTAAATTTTATCCTGATCTTTTTAGGATAAGCAGATTATAACCAAGCTACCTGTTTGGCTTTTATGTAAATACCCACTACTGCCTGCATTTAATTTGTTTGAGAAATTCAGTTTAGAGCTATTGGGTACACATGTCAGATTATAAGTTTGGTTATATTATTTTGTAATTTGGCCTACATCGTGTTTAACCTGATTTATTGAGCTAGCCAGCTGCAAATCATAAATAAACTTTCTTTAATATGTCGTAAAAATATTCATTATCATTTTTATACTCGAAAAGAGCATCGACTGATGAGTGTTTGTTTAATGAGAGGAAATTATGAACTCAATTGTGAAGGTAGTGCTTGAACATTTGGTTGTTAACTGGCCAATATTACTTCTTAATACTTGTTCTAATGATATTTGAACCATCTCTTTATTTACTAATTTGATAACATTCATCTGAGTATCACATTAACCGGTAAATCAAAGTTAAAACATCCAAAATCATCAGATAAGCTACATGTATCTGATACGGCCTTAACTGTTAATATTGAATGTACTTAAGAAGAGTTACCCCCTATTAAGTGTAATGCGGAATACCCTCTATATTCATATTTACAGATACTTTTGCCGGGAGCCTCTACAATGATTATCGCTAGAAATAGAACAACTATAGTTTATAGTTACTCAGAATAAATAAGCTATAAATTATAAATAACGACAAACACTTAAAAACTTATTGCGATTAAAATCAACCACTTAAATAAACCAAGAGATGAATCATATATAATAGTTTTGTAAAAAATACGTTATTGAAATACGAGAAAACACCAACTAAATACAAAGTTACCACGTTAACAAGGTTTAGCAGATAGTCGAAATCCAATGAAATAATGTAGCCTGGAGGAGGGGTAAGTTTAATAGCAAATAGTTTACTTAATATAGATAACCTGTCCGCATTATTATTAGTACTAACACATCAAGATTTCAAAAATAAGTTAAAGTATTGCAATTAAACTTAGTAGTAAAATTAGTTCCTATCTTGGTAAATATTTCCTCTTTTGTTAATTTCTCTCATTGCCTCTTGGTTTTTTTTGCGTCTTTCTTCTGCCAACTCTTTTGACATGCATGTACGCTTTTTAATATTACTACCTGTCACCGCTATTTTTTCGCATACCATATTTTCATTACTGCTTAGAGAGTCTTCACTCAGTGAACTACAACCAGATAGAAATAGTAAACTTGAAATGATTATTACGATTAGCTTTTTCATTTTATTCCCTTAAAGTAAAAGCGCTAATATTATGAATATTAGCGCTTTATTATTGTTTTTCTGAACTCTAGAACTTAGCGTTAAGAGTCAAGAATATATGACGACCAGTTGTATTGTAAGTACGAGGGTCTGTATTATCGTTAAACCCTGTTGCTGCATACGGAGGATCTTCATCAAATACGTTATTAATACCAACAGTAGCTGTGTAGTTATCAAGGAAGTAACTAAAGCGAACATTGTGTATTACTTGTGAGTCAACGGTTCTAATAACATCATAAGAATCAAGAGTACCACCGATATTAACGGCTTCAGTTCTAAATGAAGAGTTAACATCAGCTAAATCATCAGGGTCAATATTTGTAAAGTTTTCTTCAACTTCACCAATGTAACGCAATGCATAAGTTGCAGACCAATTCTCTTGAGCTAACGATACATTGAAGTTAGTTTTCCACTCAGGGAAGTTACCATCACCACTATTTCGGCGGTAGTAGCCAGCATTTTGAAGTGTTGAACCGTCGGCTTGAGTTATTGTGTAGTCGTCATAGTAAGTTGCATCTAAGCTTGCTGATAATGAACCAATTGACGTATCAGTTGTATAAGCAACATTAAAGTCGTAACCAGATGACTCTACACCACCAACATTTATGTTTCTGTTATCAATGTCACTTGAGTTACCAGCTAAAATACCTGATGTATAACGAGTTATTTGATCACAGTATGTACCGCTTTCAGCACACTTGTTTAAAATTAACTGCTCGCCTACAGAGCTAATTGCATTTTCCAGCTCGATATCCCAGTAATCGATTGTGAAAGATAAACCATCAACAAACTCAGGGCTATAAACTACACCAACTGTAAATATATCAGCTTCTTCTGGTTGCAACTCTGGGTTACCACCAAGAGTAGAAGATAATTGGTCACCAATAGGTTCAAAACCAGCTGCTGGTACGCCGTCAGCTATACAGAATGATGTAGGGTTAGTAGCACACGGGTCCGAAACTTCAGGGCTATTATCTGATGCGCCAGAGAATAAATCAGAAGTTGAAGGTGCTCTAAATGCAGTAGATGATGTTCCTCGGAACATAAGGCCGTCCATAGGAGACCATTTAATTCCTACTTTATGGTTTGTAGTATCGCCAAAAGTATCATAATCAGAATAACGAATTGCTAAATCTAGCTCTAACACTTTTGCAAAAGGTGCGTCATATAATAGCGGTACATTAAACTCAGCATAAGCCTCATCTACAGTGTAGCTGCCTGATGTTTCTTGACGGCTAGATCCAGATGTAATTCCTAATGCTATTAGTGCATCAGGGAAATCACCACCTTTCTCTTCACGATGTTCTAGACCAAATGCCATACCTAAACTACCTGCTGGTAATTCAAATGCACTACCAAACACACTACCACTAATAATTTGCTGTTCGTTTGAACCAAAATCGTGAGCTTCAAACGAAATAAAATCTAACATTTCTTGAGTAACTTGAGTATCAGTTCCTGGGATACCAAATACATTTAATGATGTACAACCAGCGATAGGATCATCTACAGTTCCACATACAATGCTACCGTCAACGTCTTGGAATGAAGGACCTACGGCTTGTGAAACTTTTTCAAAGTTTACGCCACCAGCTCGTTTAGTTGTAGAATCACTTGAACCAAAGATGTATGAAACTTCATAACCCCAATCGTCATTGATATCGCCTTCAAAACCAACTACTGCGCGAACTGTATCTACGCGAAATTGAGTATCTCGACCGCCAGTTTCAACCATACGACGGCGCCAATCAGAAATCTCAACTGAGTCACCATTTCTGTCTTTAGGACCAAATTGTTGGTTATAGTAGTTATCTGCAGAATAATTTGCATTTGTCACACCAAAGAACGCAAGTGGTGCTAGAGGTAATGGAGCAAGCTTAGTATCTGAAATACGGCGGTTTAAACTAACTTCTGAAAAGAAACGAACATGATCAGAAAACTCATAGTTACTCTGAACAAATACGCCATATCGCTCAGCCGGAGTTAAGTGAAAGTTTACAGGCGCAAAGTTGTAAGTATCTTTATCCCAATCCCAACAATCATAACCAGTTGGATTAGAAAAATCGCTTGGATCTGATTGACCAGGACCATTAGCTGCACCGTGAGTAAAAGAAGAACAATCTTCACCAGCTACTGAACCATCAATACCGTTGTAACGACCCCATGGTGGAGCTGAAGAACCACCTTTAGAAAGCTCACCTGTATGATCCATGTCTAAAGAAAATTTAGACCAGTCTCTATCACCAGAAGACTGAGAACCCTGCTGAACGTAATATGCACTAGCTACCACGCTGCCTTTATCGCTTGTTAAACCTACAGTAAAATCGTAGCTTTTAGTTTCGCCATCACCGCCATGTGTCGAAGCATCGTAACTTGCTGTAGCTTCAAAACCTTCAAAATCATCACGTGTAATAACGTTAACTACACCGCCAATAGCATCTGAACCGTAAATTGCAGAAGCACCATCTTTTAGAATTTCAACTCGCTTGATAATTGCTGTAGGGATTGTACTTAAATCTACAGAAGAGTTTGCACCACTACCCGACGCAACCATTCTACGGCCGTTTAATAATACTAGCGTTCTTGAAGAACCCAAACCGCGTAAAGATACACGCACCGCGCCTGAGCCACCATTATTAACAGAAGCATTAGTACCCGCACCAGCAACTGAAGGAATTTCTTGAAGAATGTCACCTACGTTACCAATACCTGAAGCAATTAGGTCATCGCGTGTTAATATTTGTACTGGATTCGCACCTTCCATATCAGTTCTTTTGATACGTGAACCAGTTACTTCAATTCTTTCTACTTTATCGGCGCCTTCGGCTGCCATTGTATTACCTGAAAATGCAGCTGTTGAAGCTGCACCAAATGCAAGTGCGACACGCACTGCTTTAGCTACTTGATTGTTTAACATTTGATTCTCCCTGGTGTCACTACTTTATAGTAGTAATCATTATTTATTTTAGTTACATAAGATTAACAGTAACTAAAGCAAATAATAAACAAAAACCACCAAAAAGCCAACAAAAAGTTAACAAACCTTTGCAGAAAAAGAAATATTTGCGAATATAATAATCAAAATCGCAATAAACTAGAATAAATAAGATGTGGACAGTATGAAAACACAGATATGTTGCTATTTATGGTGTTATTAAAAAAGTTCCTCTTGTAAATTTAACCCAAAATAAACACTTGAGTGCGAAACAAGATCAACCATTTCAATTAACGGTACAATCTGTTTTTCTACATAAGTTGCATAGTCATAGCTATGAAAGCCTTGATATAGTTCAACTCCAGCAGTTGTGTAAACAAATGTAACAAATTCACCCCTATTGACCGTAAATTCGCTATTTTTTTTCTGGTGTTTCTTAACTGCCTGAATATGAGGAGGGATATTCTTTTTATAATCGATTAAGTTTTGACCTAATCTCTTTTTAAATATGAGTAAATCATCAAACTCACCTTGGTATAGCTTTGTTGTATAGTCTTTTACAAGGTCATTTATGTTTAAATTTCCATCAAAAAGACTAGTAAATAGATCGAACTGAAATTGTTGAGCAAGTTTTGTCCAATCACTTCTTACTGTTTCTAATCCTTTAAATACTAGTTTTGATTCGTTTGGTTTAATTAATTTACCGACATAGCGCTTTTTAGAGCCAACTAGCTTCCCCCTTATGGTTGGCAAAAAGAAAGGGCTATAAAGAGATTCAAATTCTATTTCTAAATGACTTGTTAAGTTGTGCGTTTGTTTAATCTCGTTAATCCAATCTGTAGTTATCTTTTTAGCTAAAAACACGCCAATTTCATTACACTCGTCGTGGGTTAAATTATCATCCAACTTAATAAATGTAGAATCGGTATCGCCATAAATAACGCTATAACCAAGTTCCTCTATCCACCTTTTAGTTTGTAGCATTATTTCGTGCCCTCTTAACGTAATAGAGCTCGATAACCTAGGATCGTAAAACCGACATCCTTTTGAGCCTAGAACGCCATATAAACTATTCATTATTATTTTGATTGCTTGAGAGAGCATTTGGTCTTGGTTGTCTTTGGCAAGCTGCCTTTGAGACGCTAAGCTTTTAACGAGTAGAGGGAGATGGTGTTTGTCTCGCGAGAATACGGCTTCATTAAATCCCTGCACACTATGTTCAGGATTTTGCAGACCTTCTATTAGTCCGAGAGGATCAATGTAGAAAGTTTGCATAATACTGGGGTACAAGCTTTTAAAATCTAAAACAATGACATTTTTATAAAGCCCAGGAATAGACTCCATTACATAACCGCCTGGGCTTTCAAATGTAAGTCCATGATCGCCCATATTAGGGGCAACATAACCGCTGCGATGCAGTAGTGGTAAATACATATTAATAAAAGCAGCGACAGAGCCGCCCTTTTTTTCAAGCTCTAACCCCGTAAGCTTTGTTCTTACAATAGAAAAATCGAGTAGCTTTAATTTATCAAAAATTTTATTTACCAAAATACAATCTTGTCGATTATATTTTGCTAAAGAAAGTTTCTCTTCGTTAAATTGCCTAATAATTTCCTGCAGACTATTACCCGAATCGATTAATTTAGACTCACCCAACACTTGATTTGAAACATTAGCTAAAGAAAAACTCTCAAAGCTATATGTACCATTTTTTAAAGTGTCTATTCCATCAACCACACATCGCCCAGGGATCGATACTCGAGTAAAGTGTCCTTTGCGAACATATAAAGGTTGATCTCCCCTACCCAGTAATAACTTAATGCCTAATGCTTCAGCTCTTTCATGAATAACCGAAAAATCGAACTCAATTACATTCCACCCAATTATGACATCAGGATCGCTAAGCTTAATAAAATGCTCTACCCCCCTTAACAGCTCAGCCTCATCTACACACCAAATAATATCAAACTCTAGGTTTTCAGCTTCTCTATCTGGCTCGCCAATCATTAAAACACAGTCTAAATTACAGCCCACAAGTCCAACAGAAAACAAAACGCCACTTTCGTTACATTCAATGTCTAACGACAGCTTATTAAGAGCTGGGGAATACTCATCATTTGCTTTTAATTTTGCCTCTGTTACTAATGTATAACCATTTTGATAAAAAACATTACCCGTTATCCAAGCTCCTCCTTTTATAAAACGTTCCATTAAGTAGCGCTCTATTGGTCTAATATCTTCTTCAAATAATACAACTCCACGTTGCTTTAAAGCTTTAGCAGCAGAATAAAAATGTTTAAGTGATTTGAAGTAACAGGCCGACATATCTTCTTGCTGAAAGTTTCTTAACCCAAGACTTTTAATATTAAAGATAAGTGACTCAGCTGCTAATATTTTATGCGCTATTTCAGCATCTTTACTTTTGATAAAAAACAGCGCATTTTCGTTAACTGATATAGTTTTTATAGGCCCTTTATCACTACAAAACCACGCTTCGTAGCAGATGCCGTTAGCAGTATCATAAGCATGAGAAGAAACAATAAAACCGGCTGTTAAGTACATTATTACTAAACCTTATTCATATATATGTAAGTTTTTACTTAATTCAAAATGCTTTAAAGCCATACATTCAACCTAAATAAACACTCAGATACTTTATTTGCTAAATTAATCTCATCACTTCTTGTAGTTACACTCTTATAACTCTAAAATCCATAGCACTGTAATTATATACATACTTTAGGTAAATCATCCCATGCTTTCTGACTCACTAAAAAAAACAATTAGGCAAGTACACCAGCATGTGGCTAGTAACCTAAACGATTATCGCCCTCGTAGCAGTCAAAACTACCTTGTAGCCGAAATAGCAAAAACGCTTGCTGGCGAATACCATAAAAAGCAGCGCATTTGCGTAATTGAAGCAGGCACCGGTACAGGTAAGTCTCTTGCCTATTGTTTAGGCGCATTACCGCTTGCCTTAGCGCAAAAAAAGAAGCTAGTTATTTCTACCGCAACGGTTGCACTGCAAGAACAATTAATAGCAAAAGAACTCCCATTTTTTAAAAAGCATTCAGGCCTCGACTTTAAATTTGATTTAGTAAAAGGTCGCCATCGTTATATTTGTGCCCACAAATTACATAATGCTGTAAACGGCGATAGCCAAACACAAATGGACTTTATGCCAACGCTTACTTCACCATTGAGCGCAATGGAAACCAAGTGTTTGAATGAGCTATATAACGCCTATGTAAATAAAAAATGGCAAGGCGATAGAGACAGCTGGGCTGATACAGTACCCGACAGAGTGTGGAACTTAATAGCCTGCGATAAGCATTCTTGCCAACGCCAAATGAAAGCACACCAAACGTGCCCGTTTCAGCTTGCTCGTAATCAATTAATGCAAATGGATGTGCTGGTAATTAATCACTCTTTATTACTTGCTGATTTAGACCTAGGCGGTGGTAAAATTTTACCAGAGCCCGACAACACTATTTATGTTATTGATGAAGCGCATCATTTAGCGCACATCACACGCGACTTTTCATCAGCTGCTGCCACAATTAAAGGCACGATAGAATGGCTTGATAAGCTCACCAAGTTTAGCGGGAAAATGGCGAAGGTTTTAGTGGGGCAAAGAGCTATTGGGCAAAACTTTAAACTTTGCGACAGCATTAATGACGCTAATAAAGATTTAAAAGTAGTGCGTGATATTCTCGACAATGCCGATTTTGAGTACTCAAAAGACGATACTTACCGCTTTGAACACGGTGAAATTCCAGAGTCACTGCACAGTAAAGCTAAAGATATTAGCGAAGCCACGCAAGATGCGCTGCGCTGCTTAAACAAAATGCACGACACACTCACCCAAGATGTAAGTGACGGCGATATAAAACCTTACGTTGCCGACCCAATACTAGGCGAAAGTGGGCAATACATAAACCGATTAGAGCAACTCAATAAACTTTGGTTTAGTTACGCTAAAAAAGGTGAAGGTGCTCCGCATGCACGGTGGATAAAACGCCTTGAATATAAAAGCCATCACGATCACTTATTAAGCGACTGCCCTATTGAGGTCGGTTACTACCTAAAAGATAAATTATGGCGCGAATGCGCGGGCGCTGTTTTGTGCTCTGCTACATTAAGTGCACTGGGCTCGTTCGATCACTTTGCTTACGAAACAGGGCTTGCTAAAGAAGAAGGCGTTAAATTTATTAAAGTACCTTCTCCTTTTGATTACCCAAAACAAGCCACTTTACGTATTCCGGTATCTAAAGTAGAACCAACCGATAAAGACTTTAGTGATCACCTAGCTAAAACATTACCAGAGTACCTAAATGATAAAAAAGCGAACCTTGTACTATTCGCTTCTTATTGGCAAATGGACCACGTAACAAAGTTTCTTAGAACAAAAGGTTTTAACTTATTAGTACAAGGTGAAATGTCGCGAGAAGCGTTGCTTAAATTACACACCAAAAATGTAGACGAAGGCAAAGGCAGTATTTTATTTGGAACACAAAGCCTTTCGGAAGGCCTTGATTTACCTGGTAAATATTTAGAGAACTTAATAATTACTAAAATTCCGTTTGCTGTACCTACTTCGCCGATAGAAGAAGCGCAAGCAGAATTTGTACAAAGCAAAGGCGGTAACCCGTTTTTAACGATTACCGTACCAGACGCCGCAAAGAAATTGGTACAAAGCTGTGGTAGACTGCTGCGAAAAGAGAGTGATGAAGGCTGTATTACTATTCTCGATAGACGCTTAGTTACTAAGCGATACGGTAAAGCCATGCTCGACACCCTACCACCTTTTAAAAGACAAATAGATTATTAATGTTTGAACTCGCACTTGATCCAACAACCTGGGCTGTTTTATGTGCTGTTGCACTTGCCGCAGGTTTTATAGACGCTATCGCCGGTGGCGGTGGTATGTTAACTGTGCCCGCTTTATTAACTGCAGGCTTACCTCCACATTTAACATTAGGCACCAATAAACTAGCAGCAAGTTTTGGCTCCTTAACAGCAAGCTATACCTATTATAAAAAGAACTTATTTAGTCCTAAGTTTTGGGCTGCCTCCGTAATTGCTACTGCAATAGGTGCATTGATAGGGACTGTTATTGTTGATCATTTAAGTATCGACTTTTTAAACAAACTACTCCCAATTATTATTATTTTAGTTGCCGCCTATAGCTTATTTGGTAATTTAAGCACCACAGAAGGCGATGAACTGCCTAAACTCAACAAAGCGATGAAAATAAAACAATGGCTACAGGGTTTAGCATTAGGCTTTTTTGATGGTTTAGCAGGCCCAGGTACGGGGACATTTTGGACCGCTTCTAATGGCATGCTTTATAAAATGAACTTGCTACTCAATTGTGGTTTAGCGCGTTCAATGAACTTTGTTTCTAACTTTATATCGCTCATCACCTTTGTAGCACTCGGCCATGTGAACTTTTTACTTGGCATAACAATGGGCTTTTTTATTATGCTAGGCGCATGGTTTGGAGCACATTCAGCAATACGTTTTGGTAGTAAATTTATTCGCCCTGTATTTAATACTATGGTTATACTTTTAGCATTAAAACTAATTTACGAGGCTTACTTTTAATATGCATTCAATGGCTTTAGATAAACTACGCCAACAAGTTGCAACGCTAAAACAACAAGCTGAGCAATTTGATAAAGCTAAACTGTTTTCTAAAAACCGTTATATGCAGGCGCAACCGAGCTTGTTTGACCGCGCAGTTTTTAGTACAAAAAGCATGAACCTAGCCGATTACGTAATAGAAATTGAAGACGAAGTGTCAAGATTACCGCCAAGCGAGCATCGCCATGCTTATACCTACGCACTTGAACGCATTGGCGCACAAGTACAAGCCGTATTTAACGTTATTAAATCAACGCCTATTTGGGTTAAAGAAAACAAAAGCCATTATAAACCTCGCCCTAAGCAAACTGTTTATAAGCACGCTGTACAAAAAATAATGCAATCGTCGCACGAGCTTTACGACGAATTAAAGCAAAACCATGAGTTTGAACGTCGGTTAGTACTCATGATTGAAGAGCGAAAAATGCAAATGGATAAAGCCTCGCCTACTAAAGCACAAAAGCTTAACCTTGAAATATTAAGCACACATGCTCGATTGGGCCGCTGCAGAAAAGCAATTTCTGCCACTGAGGACAAAATACAACAAGTAGAAAAACAACAACTGCGTTAAGGCGCACTTTACTATGCAGCTTTATTATCATCCATTGTATTCAGACCTTATACTGCCAGAACGTCATCGGTTTCCTATTCAAAAATATAAGTTACTTAAAACCGAAATAGAAAGCCTCGGTGTTTTGGCAAGTGCCTTTCAAGAACCTAAAAAAGCAAACGCATCTCAACTTGCGCTATGTCATAGCCAACGTTATATAGATGACTTTTTAGCTGGGACTCTAGGGCGTGTTGATCTTTGTGGATTGAAATTTGTTCAATCTAGGGGCGATTAAATCGCGGCGCGAGGTTTGTAACCTAGTGGGCTAAGTAAAAGCCGAGTAACAAAGAGTTAATCGTCCCTAGAAAGAACCCAATGGGCAGCGCATGTTTGGTCTTTATGCTGCGTTATCGCCTATTTATGGGGAATAACCACACTTCATAGGCTCTGCCTTGCCTAAAAACCAAACATACTGCTGCAAACTCACCCACCAAAGGTCAACACGCCCTAGGCGATAAAGCAATTAAAAAGATGGGATTCCCCTATTCGCTACAACTTGTAGAGCGTACTCTTTTATCAATTGGCGGGAGTATTCAAGCAGCTGAAGCGGCTTTTAGTCACGATCTAACCTTTAACTTGAGCGGTGGTTATCATCATGCCTATAGCGATTTTGGCAGTGGTTTTTGTATTTTTAATGATTTAGCTATTGCCGCTACACATTTAATAGATACAGAGCAAGCTGACACTGTTTTAATTTTTGATTGCGACGTACACCAAGGCGATGGTACAGCCCAAATCACTCAAAACCATGACCAAATTATTACTTGCTCAATTCATTGTGAACAAAACTTTCCTCGAAATAAACAACAGTCTACTTACGATTTTGCATTACCCGCTAAAACAACCGACGATGAGTACCTTGCTACATTAGAGCAAGCACTCTATTTTTGCGTGCGCATACATAACCCTGATATTATTTTGTATAATGCAGGCGCTGATATTTACACTAAAGACGAGTTAGGCTTGTTTAATATATCGCTCAATGGCGTATATGAGCGCGACTTGTTTGTTCTCAACTTCTGTAAGCAACATCAAATCCCACTAATGTGCGCTTTAGGTGGCGGTTATCAGCGTAATTTGAGTTCACTAATTAATGTTCATAAACAACTATTTAAAGCCGCTATCGATTTATAGTAAGCCTTAGTATAGACTCAGTTAAACGGATTATTTTAAAGCGGTGGGAATATGCGATTACACGAAGACATACACAACTATTACGAAAAGATTGTAGTTGAAGAAATCATCAAACTTAAACTTGATGAAAAATATGATGAAGATGTAATGGCTGACTTTTGTTGTACGGTACTAAATCAGCTCCCGCCACGATATATTCGCTACGATGTAGATATGGCGTTTTATTTACCGCAATCAGAACGCATACATATGGAACAACGTGTGCAAACAGCAATAAATGTCGCCATTAGCCAAATATCAAAAAAGAAAGAATTAAATGACAAGCCCACTTGATCAAGCCCCTACACATATTAAACTTGCAGTAGATTTAATTATGATACTAGAGCAGCACGATGTTGCTCCAGAAGAGGTCTTAAAAGCACTCGATATTGTAAAAAGCGACTTTGAAAAAAAGCTAGAAAAGCCATAACTCTATTCTATTATTTGTATGTCGTGCTCGGTAACGCTACCTTCGTGCTTAGTGCAATCAATTTTAACTTCACCAAATGTACGTCTAGGCGAAGTTGAACGACGACAGGTCATATTTTGTGCTTTAACGCCAAATTGCGTTATATACAACGCAACTGTTTCGTCTATTTGTTGTTTTTGCTGCGTAGTCGCTGCACTGTAAAATACATCGTATTGCGCAGACCAATTTTCAACCCCCGCTTCTCTTGCAACACCTAGCCAGCCCATCCCTAGTTTAGTAGATTGCTCCAAGTATTGGCCTTTCAAAAACATAAACGCCAACGTGTATTGTGCGCTTTTATAGCCTAGCCCAGCAGGCTCTTTTAAATAATTGAAAGCGGCCTCAAACTGTCCTTTTCGATACGCTTTAATACCATTGTATTCATTCTTTTTCATGGTGGTATCACTGTAAAGGTTGATTGAGCTTGAATTACATCCACCCAAAAAAGTGATAAATACCATAGAAACTACTGAGAACGTTTTCATTCTTATCCTTAATTTATTATTTTTATATGCCGGTTCCGAATATGGCTTACAGTGTTTATAAACCCTGCTATTCTAAAATCCAATATGCATAATTAAAATACTATCATGACCTTAGCAAGCTTACTGCGATTATTTTTTCTGGCCGCTATATGGGGCGCTTCTTTTTTATTTATGCGAATGGCAGCTAACAGCTTGGGGCCAGCGGTATTAATTGAGTTTAGAGTAGGCTTTGCTGCAGTTACTTTATTTATTGTTGCCTTGTATTTAAAGCGCCGTTTAGCGTTTACTGAACACAAAAAACACTTTTTTATTATAGGCGCGTTTAATTCGGCTCTGCCGTTTTTATTTTTTGCCTATGCAGCACAAACTATAAGCGCTTCTACTTTATCAATTTTAAATTCAACAACCCCTATTTGGGGCGTAGTAGTTGGTATTTTATGGACAAAAACAAAGCCTACCAAAAGTATGGTGCTTGGTTTATTGCTTGGCTTGATAGGTGTTGCAATACTCGTTGGCCAAAATCACTTTGTATTAAATAGCCAATCAATCATAGCTATAGTAGCGGCATTAAGCGCTTCACTTTGCTATGCCATTGCATCGCATTACACTAAAAACGCGCCTAAACTGGCCCCATTCGATAATGCCCATGGCTCAATGTGGGCGTCGAGCTTTATGGTATTACCGCTTATCTTATTTATGCCAATACGAGAAATACCAAGCACCAACATTATGCTAGGTGTATTAGTACTGGGCGTAGTATGTACCGCCCTTGCTTATATTTTATTTTTTAAATTAATCGACGATATTGGCCCAACCTCAGCACTCACGGTTACATTTTTAATTCCATTATTTGGCATATTTTGGGGGCATTTATTTTTAGATGAGCAAATAGGGCCAAATACATTACTAGGCGCACTATTTGTAATTGTAGGCACTATGCTGGTTACTGGTTTTTTACCACGAAAAAGGCACTTAGCTAAAACAAGCTAAGTGCCTTAAAAGTACATACTACTTCTTACGTTAAGATTTACTGCTTATTCACTACTTTGGGATTGCTGAATAAGTAATAGCAGCTCTGCAGTGGCGGTTGCATCGGCAAGTGCTCGGTGATGGCTGGTTAAATTTAAATTAAAGTGCGATGAAAGATTGCCCAGCGAATACGACTTTAAGCCTTTAAACGCTTTGCGCGACTCAACCACTGTGCACATTTTTGGCATTTTAAAAAAGTGCCCTGCCATCTCGCATTCTTTTTTAATAAAGCCGTAGTCAAAATTAACGTTATGGGCTACAAAAATACTGCCTGCAAGTTTATCTAACAATGGCTGTGCTATTTCGGCAAATACAGGGGCATTGCGCACCATGCTGTCGCTAATACCGGTTAATGACGTTATAAATCCGGGTATGTGCCGCTGTGGATTTACAAGTGTCGTCCAGGTGTCTATCACTTTGCCGTGCTGTACTTTTATAAGGCCAATTTCGGTAATGCGGTTGCCGCCTTTTAAGCCGCCCGTGGTTTCTATATCGACCACACTGTAAATACGGTTAGAATCTACAAACCATTTAACGGCGGCAATGTGTACCTCAAAGCCCACATTTTTTAAGTTATCAATGGTGGTTAATTGGTTGCGCCTAAGTTTGTCGCCCGGTGCTTTTACTTCTTCAAAATGTACTTTGCCATTATTGATAACCATTAAATCGGGGTAGCCGTCTTTTAGTTGTAAATAATGCTTACTCATATTGGTTAAGTGAGTAATTAATGCATCAAGTGGGCTATTTAAAATGAGTGCTTCTAACGGTTGTAGTAGCTCTTTATGCCATCTAAATAAACCATTAGGTTGATCAAAGTATTGCGCTGCATTTTTGCATACTAAATTAAGTAATGCTTGCGACGTTTGGCACTGCGCTAAGCACTCATTTATTTGTGCTTGTTGCGCCTCATAAAAATTACCAAGCCTTAATACTTGCGGATAAATATCAAACTCATTACATGGCGGGTAAGGCGACTCTACAAATAACTCGTGCCAAAATACTAAACCAAACAAACTTTGCCAAAGCGTGTTTTCGGTATTAAATACAGCCATACCTTGGCGAGTATAATAATCGTTTACGCCCTGCTCTACTTCACCTCGATACAGTTCATCTATTTCTAGCACGCACTGGGTATCGCTAAGCATGGCACTTAAACGCGACCGTGTTTTTTTATTAAACTTACGCATTAAAAAATCGTCAGCAAAATAAAGTAAATCATCAGTAAGCGGATTTTCAATAATCGCTTCTAATCGTGCTTTTACCCACTCTTTATTACCAAGCCTGTATTGCTCTCTTATTTGAATTTCTTGTGCTTCGCTATCATCCACGCACCCTTCAAGTAAGCTAAAAGCAAGTTCGCTATCAACTGCCTTTAGTTGCCTATAAAGCCTTACTAATAATTTGTTTTTTAACGCAACAGCAATGGCACCGTGCGCAGCTTGCATTAAAACCTGCGGCGCTAAAACAATATAATCGCTCTCATCTGTTATATTTTTAAATGCTAACCGATAACGGTTTAATAAATAGTTCGATTGCGCTTCATCAAGTGTTTCAAAGCGCGACAAACTCTCGCTGTGCTCTTCGCGCGTAGCGGTTAAACCTAAATCTCGCATTACAAAACGATTTTGATGATTCACATCACCACTGCTTAATTTGCCTGCAAATAAAAACTCAAAATACTCGTAGTAATCACTGCGGTTATTAATTACATACTGGCTATAAAGTGGCGCAAGCTCGTGTGGGCATGTTTTAAAAAACTCACGGGCAATATCCACCAGCGCGCCTTTAGCGGCACTTTTTTTAAAGCTTATTTGCTCACTGTAATTACTTAGTAACTCCAGCAAAGCAGGTTTGGTTAAGTGAGCCAAAAGCTGTGAGTAATGCTGCTCGTTTGGCTCAAATAAAATACCGGCTTTTTTTAGCGTATAAATAGCCTGATGCGGCGAGGTTATTTCTTCATAATTAAGTGACTGCGCTTGCACCAAATAAGGCTTTCGCGAATACACACGCGCCAACATGCACTGGCTTTGCTCATCTAGCTGATTAATTTTACTAATAAATTCACTGTGTTTAGGCTCAAGTAAATGCATACATTTACTTGTTACAAACTCAATAAGCTCTCTAAAATGCGCTAAATAGTATTTTGCTGGTAATTCTTTTTTCATAATATCGCCACAACTGTATATAAAAACAGTATCTAGTATTTGCGCTTATTATTCAATCTTAAACTTGTAATCAATAATGGTTATATTAGGCATATATAAATAGTAGGCATTGCATTGGCTACCTTACGCAGAGGTAAAAATGAATGGATATACTGACGATATTCGTGCACTTACTTTTTAAAGTAAATATTTGTGGGATAGGTAGGGTTACCTTTGCGTTATTCATTTTGGGAAGAAGCGTATTATCGGCAGCAAGAAGCCAAAGGAAAATCCCATAACACCATTGGATAAGAATACTATTTAGGTGCTGGAAAACACATACGCCCTACGATGAATCAACTTACTTAACCGCATTGTAAAAGTAAGGGATCACCGCTTTTAAAATTTGCGGTGGAAAGTGAGCTTTAGTGCTTGCTGTCCACCTCAGGGCGTGTTGTTAAATTTCAATAACTACCAATCAGATCCATTTTCTTCAATATCGACTTCAATTCCAGAACTAGCCGCGGGGATATACAGTGAGTTCTGCTCAATATTATTCAATTCACCAGATACAAACTCATAATAAAGTTCTAACTCTACAGTAAATAATAACTCAACATTCTCCGTTCTTGTTGAATGTCCAAAGGTATATACATGCCCCTCTTCTCTGTCATACGTGCCATTATTAAAGTCAGGTCCTGTTACTGTAACCTCGATCTTCAAAGGTATTTCAAAAGTTAATGAACACTCTTCATCGTTAATTGATATTACAGAAGGATCTATTTCGCCAACTTCAAGTACACTGATACCATCTACTTCGGCATCTTCCCATGATGAGGAGTTATAAAAATCGCAGTCATCCATATATTCTGATATTTGCGTTTTCAATGCTTCAGACTGTTCAGCAATATACTCTTTAATCTTCACTGTTCTTACACTTGTATGCTCATTATATAAATCTAATAATTTTTCTAAGTTATCAATAGCAATGAGCCTATTATTACCTTCACAATAGGACTTCAAATCAACATCATCTGAAATAACATATAATTTATCATCTGGTTCGAGACAAGACTCAAGCGATAGTAATGATATTGCATCAGGAAACTCTGCCTTTTTCTTTCCTTCCCCAAACGGTGGCTTCATCTCAAAATAAAGCTCTAATAATTTCTCACTATCTATAGAGTCTGCTTCAACATATTCATAATTACAGGCTTGGTTATATGCATGAAACACATTACTAGCTTTTTCATACACTTCATCTTCAGCAACATCTGCAAATAGAGAGGAAAGTTGTTGATCTTCAATTGTTGAAAGTATGTTTGCTTTTCTCTTGAACTGCTTCAAGGAATTAAGAGAGTCCTTTATTGATAGTTTAATACGGTTATCTACTTCTCTCTCAACTACGCTCGTCAAATAATATTGAATTTCATTAGATTTACATAGCTTTTGTAATGACTTAAAAGATTGAGAGTGGAAATTAAAGTTTGATTTAACAAAATACTGAGTATCAATAAATATTTTTCGAGTTTCGAGCATACTGTGCCTTTTGAAATTTAATAAATTAGTCTACGACATTTGTCGCTTTATAAACCGACAAATGTACCTATATTCAATGTATTTACCTTAACCACCAAATAACCACATGTAAACAATTACTTAACTTCAGAACAGGTTATGTAATTGCAAAAAACACCAAGATGAGTGAGATCAGTAATGTTGGTAAACAGGCTCTGACCATAAAGTGCATATTATTTATTGAATATTCAGTCTGTGTTATTTAAAAGGCGGTTACTTAAATTAAAACCTTTAGAAAGGCTCAATTTATACCCGCTAAATCGTTATACCTGCACAAATGTATTCAGCCATAGCGCTTTACGATATTATGCTCCTTTATATTTAATTTAACTTTCAGGGCATATAATGACAACGCACACATCGCCTACTCACTCAGCCAACACAGCTGAAAACACCTCCCTTTTTTACGTAATTTTTATATCGGCCGTGGCTGCTATTGGTGGCTTTTTATTTGGTTTTGACTCGGGCGTTATTAACGGCACGGTGTCGGCACTCGGTAATGCATTTAATTCAAGCAGTGTGGCTACGGGCTTTAACGTAGCGTCTGTGTTACTTGGTTGTGCCTTAGGTGCGCTTGCTGCGGGGCCGCTGGCTGATAAGTTTGGCCGCCGTGCAATTATGATCATCACTGCGATTATTTTTGCCATTAGTGCGTTTGGGTCAGGCATTAGCGAAAGCTCTGCGGAGTTTATTTTTTATCGTTTATTTGGTGGTTTAGGGATTGGTGCAGCATCGGTATTAGCGCCAGCTTACATTGCTGAAGTTGCGCCACCCGCACTACGTGGTCGATTAGCTACATTGCAACAACTCGCTATTGTACTGGGTTTGTTTGCTGCTTTTTTAAGTAACTATTTAATTGCTGATGCAGCAGGCAGCGCGCAAAATATTTTAATGCTTGATATAGCCGCTTGGCGCTGGATGTTTTGGGCTGAGCTTGTACCTGCTGTACTGTTTTTAGTCGGTGTGTTGTTTATTCCGGAGTCGCCTCGTTATTTAGTGGCGCAAGGTAAAGTAAACGCTGCAAAAGCGGTATTTAGCAAAATTTCAAACGACAATGCAGATAAGCAAATAAGCGATGTTAAACGCTCCTTGCATAGCGATACAAAACCAAGTATTCGCGATTTATTTATTGATGGCAGTAAAAAAGTACACCCAATTGTTTGGGTAGGTGTGGCGCTGAGTGTATTTCAGCAATTTGTAGGTATTAACGTGGTGTTTTATTACGGCTCTGAGCTTTGGCAAGCCGCTGGGTTTGATGAGTCACAATCGTTATTTATAAATGTATTAGCGGGCACTACTAATATTGTATCGACCTTTATTGCCATTGCGTTAGTTGACAAAGTTGGCCGTAAACCACTGCTGCTTGTAGGCAGTATTGGTATGTTTATTAGCTTAAGCGCGCTTACTTATATATTTGGCAGCGCAGGCCTTGATGAAGCAGGCAAACTTGCGCTTAGCGATAACATGGGTACGTTTGCACTTATTATGGCAAATTTATTTGTGGTATTTTTTGGTTTAAGTTGGGGCCCTATTGTATGGGTATTATTAGGCGAAATGTTTAATAACCGTATTCGTGGTGCAGCGCTTGCTGTTGCTGCCAGTGCGCAGTGGATTGCTAACTTTGCAATCACCATGACCTTCCCTATTATGCTTGCCAATATAGGCCTTGCCGGTGCATACGGCTTTTATGCGTTATCAGCACTTATAAGCATCTTTTTTGTTGTTAAATACATTAAAGAAACGCGCGGTAAAACGCTCGAATCTATGTGATTTTTTAAAAGCGGTGATATTAGTCGCCGCTTTGCCTTTTTATAAAGCAGCGTTATCTAGGGTCTTATATGGACTCCCTGTATAAATAACCTAAAAGTTAAATAGCAATCTTTGCTCATTTATTTTAACTTTATAGCCATTGCTCTATTACCTTTTATTATAACTAATCTATTTAAATTCCTTTTTAGAATATCAATAATTAGCTATTGTCCGCCCATTCCAACTTTATGTGTCTACTAAAATGAAAAAACAGTTAATATCAGGCTTAGCTTTAACGTGTGCGTTAGGTTCGTTCAGTGCATTTGCTACTAATGGGTATTTTACACACGGCTACGGCATGACCCACAAAGGCATGGCTGGCGCAGGTGTAGCGCTGTCAGAAGAGTTAATGTCTGGCGCTAATAATCCTGCTACTTTTTTGCCAAACGGAACACAGCTATCTCTGGGCTTAGAGCTTTTTTCACCTGAGCGAAAATACACTGCATCGAAAGTAGATACTTTTTACCCTGACGCTTTTTATCTTGAAGCAAAAACACAAAAAAGCGATAACTCCGTATTCGCAATTCCAGAATTTGCTATTGGCCACCAATTAAATGAAAAAGTAAATATTGGCTTATTAGTGTATGGCAATGGCGGTATGAATTCTGAGTACGGCGCAGAGTCCGCTCCTGAAGGAACCTTTTATGGTGGTACGGCAGGCGTTGATTTAAAGCAGCTCTTTATTAGCCCAACAGTAAGCTATAAGTTGAATGAACAAACACGCCTTGGTGTATCCCCTATTTACGTGGTGCAGCAGTTTGAAGCACAAGGGCTTGAAAACTTTGCTCCTTTTTCGCAATCACCAGAAGCGCTTACAAATAATGGCACCGATACAAGCACAGGCCTAGGCATTCAACTAGGTATTAGCCAAGATATAAATTCGTCATTAAGCTGGGGGGCAAGTTACCGCTCATCAGTGTCTATGCAAGAGTTTGATAGCTATAAAGGTTTGTTTGCAGAGCAAGGCGGATTTGATCTGCCAAGTTCGTTTCAAATTGGTGCAGCTTATAAACTTACACCTAGTAATCAGGTGGTATTTGATTGGCAAAAAATAAATTACAGCGAAGTAAAAAGTATTTCAAACCCAGTCGATAACTTGATGTCAGCGCCTTTAGGAGCTAACGCCGGCGCTGGATTTGGCTGGAACGATATGACTATTTATAAGCTTGGCTATCAGTGGCAGCGTACATCGCAACAAAAAATTCGTTTTGGGGTGTCTTACACCGAGCAACCTATTCCTTCGTCGCAAGTTATATTAAATATTTTAGCGCCGGGCGTTCAAGAGTGGCATTTTACAACGGGCTTTAGCCATTCTTTTACCAACAAGGTACAATTAAACGCTATGGCTTTTTATTCGCCAGCTAAAAAAGTAACGGGCGCTAACTACTTAGCGCCAAATCAACAACTATCAATCGAAATGAAACAAACCGGTTTAGGTGTTTCTATTGTTTGGGAAATTTAAAAAATGGTAACAGAATTCACCCCCGTATCGGCTGCAATAGGCGGTGCATTAATTGGTATAGCGTGTACGTTATTACTGGTTTTATACGGAAAAATTGCAGGCATATCGGGCATTGTTAAGTCTGTATTTGCTAAAGCAAATTCGGGCTCGCGTTGGCAGTTATACTTTATTTTAGGATTGTTGTTGGCAGGTGTAGCTGTAAGAGTATTTGCTCCTTCTTTATTAGAAGGCGAATTACAGTTGCCGCCTTGGCTTATTATTGTTGCGGGGCTTTTAGTTGGCGCTGGTACAACTTTAGCTAATGGGTGCACAAGTGGCCATGGTGTGTGCGGCATGTCGCGCTTTTCTACTCGCTCTTGGGTTGCAACATGCACATTTATGCTTGTCGCCTTCATTACAGCAAACCTTGTAGGATAAATAATGAAAGCAATTATGATGGTTGTTATAGGCTTTATATTTGGCTTAGGACTTATTATTAGCGGGATGACAAACCCCGCTAAAGTGATTAACTTTCTTACCTACGGGAACCAATGGGACGCAAGCTTAATTATAGTGATGGCTGTTGCCATGCTAATAATGATGCTTACATGGTTATGGGTTGCAAAAAAAGAGAAGCCACTTATTTCAGGCACATTTAATTTAAGTGATTTAAAAAAAGTTGATTCGCGCTTAATTATTGGCTCAGTACTTTTTGGTTTAGGATGGGGTTTAAGTGGCATATGCCCAGGCCCGGGCTTGGTTCAATTGGTATCTCTTAAAATGGAGTTTTTATTGTTTTTTGCAGCCGTGCTAGGCGGTATGTGGTTAGCCAAAAAAGTATAATATTTGCTGCCGACTAAACTCGGCAGCTACTTTACCCAAACAAAGGTACATAACTTGCTGCAATATATATAAAACTATATTGAACAGGTTTAAGTTATGCTAAATAAAGCGCTGGAATTTTCTAACAGCACACCTTGGTTAAGCGCAGCGTCCTCCCTTTTACTTATAGCTATACTACTGTTTTTAATTCGTTTTTTTGTAATGTACTGGCTAAAAAAATGGACTTCAAAAACCAAATTTATATTCGATACTTTACTAATAGAGTCAATATCTAAGCCGCTAACACTGTGCACAATTATTGTGCTACTCACCATTTTAGAGCACGACACCTTCATTATTAGTACTTCTATTTCTCAACAGATCCCTTTTAATAGCATTAATATTGTATTAGCGCTGCTTGCACTTATTATGTTTTTAGACCGCTTTATTATTGGCACTATTAATTACTATGGCGAACAATCTGCCGTGGTTTTTAATTCCAAAAGCATAATTAAAGGCGTGATACGCGTTACATTATCGTCAGTAGGATTACTGGTGTTAATGGGCACGTTAGGTATTTCTATTACGCCTATTATTGCCTCGTTAGGAATTACATCACTGGCTGTTGCCCTTGCTTTGCAACCTACCCTCGAAAACTTTTTTTCTGGCGTGCAGCTAGTAATAGATAAACCTATAAGGGTGGGTGATTTTATTGAGCTTGAATCTAAGGAGCAAGGCTTTGTTGATCATATAGGCTGGCGATCTACATGGGTTAAAATGCTACCCAACAATATGATTATTATACCTAATAGCCAATTATCTAAGTCGCGTATTATTAATTACTTTTACCCTGAAAAAGAGCTAAGCGTGCCTGTTGATATAAGCGTGCATTACGATTCAGATTTAGAATTTGTTGAGCAAGTAACACTTGAAGTGGCTCGTGAAATACTTATTTCACACGAATGGGGTGTTGATGATTACAATACCTTTGTGGTTTTTCATACCTTTGACAGATCAAGTATTAACTTTACGGTTATGCTGCGCGCAAAAGAATACTTTAATCGCTTTTGGGTTAAATCTGCTTTTATAAAAGCCCTGCATAAACGCTATAAAAAAGAAGGTATTGTAATCCCCTTCCCTATTACGGCTATTAACACGACTCAAGAAGCAGCTAAATTTAATAGTGATAAAAAGGTGCAAGGCAACACTTAAAAAAAGCGCGAGTAACTCTCGCGCTAATAAGTATTAAAACTTGTAAGTTATTTGCCCAATAATTTCACGAGGGCTGCCAGGAAAGTGGCCGTTCCGCTCACTAAACCCACTTACAGCATATTCTTTATCAAACAGATTATTAATATTTACACTCAATAACACGTTATCAAAGCGACTCGTCCAGCTCATATCAAATACGGTAAATGGTTTTACTTTTTGACCACTTGTACTAAGTTGCTCACTTACGTAATTTGCACCAAAGGCAATTGATGAATCAATCGAATCCAGTGCGTAGCGAGTCCATAAACCTGCCTGGTGGCGTGGTGCATTAGCAAAGCGCGAACCATCTCCAAATGTATTTGAAAGCGTATCACCCGTTACGCCGTCTACCACTTGCGTATCGTTGTACGCGTAGTTAGCCGTTACGGTCCAGTGCTGCGACAAATCGCCAACTAAAGTTGTTTCAAATCCTCGGCTTTCTACTTCACCTATATTTAAAAGTGCAGCAATGCCATCCCCCGCGCCAGTATCGTCAGGGTTGCTCATTACCACGTTTTCTTTATTAATTTGGTAAATTGCAAAGGTGCTCATTATTTTGCCGTCAAGCCATTGGTTTTTCATACCCAGTTCGGTTTGCTTGCCGGTTTCTGGTTCTAAATTACCTTCGCCCTCTACATCTTCTTGGTCGGCTGACGATGTAGGGTTAAAGCTCTCTGAGTAGTTAATATATACCGATGTGTTTTCTACTGGCTGATAAGTAACAGCAACGCGCGGCGTTATGTCGTTATCTGAGTAACTAAAACCAGTTTCTTGATTAAACTCTTTAAAATGGTCATAGCGCAAACCTGCAATAATTGTCCACTGCTCGCCTACGCTAATTACGTCTTGTGCATACACACCAAATCGGTCGGTATCAACGCCATCGCGGTTCATGTCGGTAAGGTTATAAGTGCTTGGGTCGGTTTCACCGTAGTTTAAATTAAAAATATTTAAATTAGCGACGCCATCGGCCTCATATCGGGCACGTAAGTAGTCATATTCGGTATCAACGGTGTGGTAATCACCACCAAATAAAAACTGATGGGTTAATTGTCCTTGTCCAAAGTTATAAACAAAGTCGGTGGTTAAGCTTGCTTCTTTATTGGCACGAAATTGCTTACGGTATTCTCGTTTGATGGTTTCGTCATCAATGTTTGCTTCGCCATCACCATTTACATCTACCCAGCTTTGCGACTCATGGTAGGCTTGGTCTCGCTCGTTATCCATGTAGCGAAACGTAGTACTTAAAGAAAAATCATCATTAAAATAATGGCTAAGTTCTGCTTGAAGCACCAAAGCTTCCATATTTTGATAATCAACCGCTTCATTAGCGTTATAACTTGGGTCAACTAAAAAGTTGCCGTTGTCATCTACCGGTACGCCCCGTAAGCGGTTACCGCCCAGGTCTTGTTTTATGTAGTCAACACTTGTGGTTAAGGTTGTTGAATCACTTAAATCAAATAACAATCCGCCTGTTAGCTCGGTATTAGCTGAGTCTGCATTGTTACGATAGCTGTCTTGCTCTTCATAATAACCACCCAATCTATAAGCCATTGTATCGTTTAAACCACCCGTCATATCGAGTGATGCACCACGGGTGTTGTAATTACCCAAAGTAAGCTTTAATTCGCGTTTTTGTGTGTAGCTTGGCTTTTTAGTTACGTAATTAATCATCCCACCAGGTTCGCCACCGCCATACAAAGCAGAGGCAGGCCCTTTTAATACTTCAACACGTTCTACATTAAATAACTGCGGTACACCAAAGCCCGAATATGGGTCGCCACGCACACCATCGTAAAATACATTTGCGTCATCTCTAAAACCACGAAAAGTTACGCCTGAGTAGCTATATTCGCTCACTCCCGCAATAGATCGGTACAAATCGGTAATGTCACGCGCTGCTTGGTCAATAATAAGTTGCTCGGTTAATACCTGCGCAGATTGCGGAAGCTTAATAAGATCTAAATTAGTTTTAGTCCCAATTTTACTTTCGGTTTCTAGGTAAAATTGCTGGGCACGGCCAGTTACTTCAATAGTTTCAATGTCGTCGTTTTGTTGTGAAAAAGCTATATTAGAAAAAACAGATAAAGACGCAGCAATACTTAATGCCAAATAATTAGGGTTAAACATGATAATTCCTGGGAGAAGTGTAGATAGCCAACAACCTAAATGATAACTTTTATCATTTTCATAATCAACACAAGGGCGGGTTTAATACATCTAAATATTAGAACTAATATTACTTAAAACAGAGCGCTAGCCCTTTTATTGCAGTTAAAATAAAACCCCTACTGCACTAAATGCGGTAGGGGTTATTAAGTAGTTCTTAAATTAGTTTTAGCGTGTAATTTACCCAGCAATATTGCTAATTTGAATTACTGGAGACACGTTAGTAAAGTTAACTAAATCAGCGGCTATTGCCTCTTGATGAGGTGCAAAGGCTTGCTGAAAAGATTCTACCGATTCAAACACTAAATGCCCCATAGCAATATAAGTTGGCGCTTCGCCCGGTGCGCCACCTGCTAAACCTGCATCTGCACTACTTGATATAAGCGCTTTACCAACTAACTCTGCAACTAGGGGTAAATGTGTTTTACAGTAGTAGTCCATATCGAAAGTAGCACTTTCATTATTTGGGTATAATACGCTTACTTTAATCATTACATTCTCTCTTTTATTTACTAAAAAATTTAAAGCGTCTTTTGAAACAGTATGAATCATACATAAGTAAAAAGCGCATAAGTGAGCAGTCGCTCAATTATGTAGCATTCATGCTCATAGCGCCAGTAATTTGATTGCAGTGCTTATTTTAATTAAGGTGATACTTCGCTAATTTACTTAAGTGCGGGTCGTTTTTTTAAAAGGTTTGGGCGGCAAAGACTCTACAAAGTTAACGCACGTATTTACCCAATATGCTAAATCAGAATCAGACTCAAAACCTTCAGGCAAAATATAAACCAAGCCCTTAACTGGTTTTACTGTAAGGTCGCTCTTCTAATCCTCTGTCAAACGCCATTTTAGTATCTCTTTTTTTAATAAACACATTACACACTTAATAACGGTAATAGCACTTAAACCTAAGTGAATAAAATAATAAAAGGTGGTTGGGAAAGGTATACAAAGAGTAGGTATAAAATTATTTTGGACTTACAGTTTATATCAAACCGCACTAATCAAAGCTGATTGAGCTGACACTAGTGCGGTTCAAAAGTAAGTATAAAACTAACTAATTCAATTTTAATAAACCAAAATGCTTATGCAGACAGTTGCACTTGAGCATCTGCTGCAGATACTTTTTTCATGCTGCCTTGTTGTTCAAGACGAATATGCCAGCTAAACGCTTCTTCAAGTAAATGAGGGGTGTGCCCACCACGCTCACAAGCGCGATTGTAGTAATCTAACATATCGTCACGGTAATCTGGGTGCACGCAGTGCTTAATGACTTGTATTGCTCGCTCACGCGGCGCTAAACCGCGTAAATCAGCTAAGCCTTGCTCGGTTACTAAAATATCAACATCGTGTTCGTTATGATCAACATGACTGGCCATAGGCACTACGCTTGAAATAGCGCCATTTTTAGCAATCGATTTAGTCACAAATATTGCTAAATGAGCATTACGAGCAAAATCACCAGAGCCACCAATACCATTCATCATTCGTGTGCCACAAACATGTGTTGAATTTACGTTGCCATACATATCAAACTCAAGCGCGGTGTTTATTGCAATAATTCCCAAACGGCGCACTATTTCAGGATGGTTAGAAATTTCTTGAGGGCGTAACACTAGCTTGTCTTTGTATTGTTCTAAATTATTAAATACTTGCGCATTACAACGCTCCGATAAAACAATTGAGCTGCCCGATGCAAAACTAAGCTTACCTGCATCAATTAGGTCAAACGTCGAATCTTGTAGTACTTCAGAGTACATTGTTAGGTCTTTAAAGTCAGAATCGAGTAGTCCCATCATCACAGCATTTGCAATGTTACCAATGCCTGCTTGTAGCGGTCCTAAATTAGCTGGCAATTTATTTTGAGCCACTTCTTCTTTAAAAAAGTTAACTAAATGGCGCGCAATAGCGGCGGTGTCTTCATCAGGGTCGGTAACGGTAGAAAACGAGTCGCTTTGGTTAGTAAAAACAATACCAACAATTTTTGCAGGATCGATAGGAATTGCAGTGCTGCCAATTCTATCATCTACTTTAACTAACGGCATTGGTTGACGAGTAGGACGATACGAAGGAATATATATGTCATGCAAACCTTCAAGATTCGGGTTATGCAGCATATTAATTTCAACAATGACTTCTTTGGCAAAAATAGCAAAACTCGCTGAATTACCAACCGATGTAGTCGGCACAATATGCCCTTTTTCGGTAATGGCAACGGCTTCAATAACAGCCACATCAGGCATGGTTAATTGATGGTTACGTAAATGCTCAACTGTTTCAGATAAATGCTGATCAATAAACATTACTTCACCGTTATTAATCGCTTTACGTAAAGTGCTGTCTACTTGAAAAGGCATACGACGCGCTAAAATGCCCGCTTCTGTTAATAGCTTGTCGAGATCATTACCTAATGACGCACCCGTCATTAAATTTATTTTGATTGGATTTTTTTTGACTTGCTCAATTAATGCTCTGGGTACTGCTTTAGCTTCTCCGGCGCGAGTGAAACCGCTCATCCCTACAGTCATTCCATCTTTAATAAATTGGCTTGCTTGTTCTGCCGGCATCACCTTGTCGTGCAGGTTACTATTGCGAATACGTTCCAAGTGCATACTGAGCTCCTCTCTAAATTTGACATTATTCTAATCCTAACTTCGTACTACACAATCTAGACTTAAGTCGTATTTACGAACCGAGGATGAGCAACATGTTTAAAAGGGAGGCTAATTTACTTTTAATTAATACTATCATGTAGTTATTAGTAATATTTTTAACAAAAATGACATAACAATCTATAAAGTAATTTATAAAGTAATCTATAAATAAATAGTATTATTTAATTAGAGGAATTCTTTTTGAGGAATTAAGTTTATTAGTTCAAACACCCAAATGAGGAATTTGGGTGGCAGTCTTACCAGCCACATCTCGGCACACACGTCACAAACTGTGGCTGCTCCCTTCCGGGCCTGACCAGGTTCGCCTGCTAGTGTTGCGAGAGGACCAATAAGACTACCATTGAGGGCCTTGGTTGGCGCGGGAGGGATTATCTCTACTTTTGCTCTGTTATTCAAGGGATAATCTAAAAAGAAAGTGCGATTGCATACTTCATATACAATCGCGGCGTATTTAGCTATTTTAGTGCGTATTAATTGTTCTCTAACTGCGCTTTTATATTACGTAATGCTGCTTTTACTTTTTTCATGTTTTCTGGACCCATACGTAAAAGCTGCTTTTGTGCATCTGGTAATTGCTCCCACTCCGAAAACGCATACTGGTAAGTTACTGAATCACGAAGTAACGGCAAGTCACCTTCAGGCTCTGGCGTATCAAGTAATAAATCGATTGCATCGGTTAGCGTTTGATTAAATTCGTCATCGCCGTAACCAATTTCACTGTATGCATTATTAATAAGTGGCTTGTACTCTTCGTACATGCGAACGGCTTGCGCTGCACTCATACTGGTAAATATTTTCACATACGGTGTATAACGCTCGTAGCTGTTAGGGTTAATCGTTAAGATATCACCTTCATTCACGCTAAATTTTTCTTCTGGCTGTACAACAGGCATGTGTTTTTTAGCTATTTTTCCTTTTGCTAAGTTATCTACATATACCACACCACGACGAATAACATCGTCGGTCACCATTAAGCTCATTACTGAGTCGCTTAGGTACTCGTCCATTTTAGCAACAACAACTGCATCACTTTCGTTAAGCGTTGGTAGTGGCTCTACTTCTGGCACAGGCTCACTTGGACTTTGTGCTGGTACTTCAAGCTCTGCTGGCTTTTCTGGATTTACAGACGGCGCATCTACCACGGGGTCGTTCTCGGGTTTAAGCTCCATCATAGGTTGTTCTTTAACTGTGGGCTCTACCTCAGTGCGTGTTGCTTGCTCGTCACTGGGTGTTAGCAATACGAAGGCGGCCGCACATGCTACGACTATTAAAATAATAACGGCGAAAAGAATATTGTTATTAGGTGGACGTTTTTGAACATCTGATGCTTCTGGTTTATCTGACATACGAACTCCATAAAAATTAAAATGCGATATCACTTAGAGTACGCTAAGTGGATTAAATTCATTCTTACACAAATACTATTACATTTTATAATACGGCAATTATAGCAAAGTAAGTTAAGTACTAAATTGGGTGATTAAACAATGTAATAAGTATTAGGGCAGTTATCCTTTGATTCTTCTAGCTTAAAGACTTACAGTTAATAAATAAAGTAAAGACGTAGAACAGTTTAACCACCAATATGAAAATCAAGCAAGTTGATCCACAAAAACCTAAAATTGCCTTATTACTCACAGGTGGTGGCGCACGTGCTGCTTATCAAGTGGGTGTCCTTAAAGCGCTAGCTCATAGTATGCCTCGTACTGCTCCATTGCCATTTAGAGTAATAAATGGCACCTCTGCTGGGGCTATTAACTCAGCTGCGTTAGCATGTTACGCCTCCTGTGCGCATTTGGCTGTACGAAAGCTTGAATCAGTTTGGAAAAACTTTTCAACCTCTATGGTCTATAAAAGTGATTTTTTAAGCGTATTTGGTCATATTGCGCGTAATATTTTAACGAGCTTTCAGTCAGAACATATTAACCATCCACCAGCGAGTTTGCTAAATAATCGCCCTCTACGTGGTTTGCTCAATGAGATTTTAGACTTACACCGGATAGAGCGTAACTTACACCGAAATTATTTAGATGCGCTTTCAATTACGGCTTCTAGTTATACCACGGGCGACTCTGTTGCGTTTTTTCAATCAAATACACAAACACCATGGCAACGCGCTAAACGCGAAGGCCAAGCTACGCGTATTAACGTTGAGCATTTAATGGCATCAAGTGCGATTCCTATGGTGTTTCCAAGCGTAAATATTTATAACCATTACTTTGGTGATGGCTCAATACATCAACTTTCTCCGCTGAGTCCGTCGATTCATTTAGGGGCTGAAAAAATATTTATTATTGGGGTCGACCAGCCTAAAGAGCTTCACCCACCGGGTTACTCCCCTCATTATCCTGGCTTATCTGCTGTTGCAGGGCATTTACTCGACAGTGTATTTACCGACACAATGCAGTCGGATTTGGAGCGTTTGGAACGTGTAAATCGCACTTTAGGACTATTACCTGCACGCGATAAACACCAAGAGCTAAAACAAATAGATACCTTTGTTATTAACCCTTCGCAAAACTTTAATGCTATTGCTGCGCAGTATTACGACGATATGCCGTGGGCGATTAAAGTATTGCTGCGTACAATCGGTGTTAAAAAACATTCGCAATCGAGTTTAACCAGTTACCTATTGTTTGAAAAACGCTACACCCAGCATCTAATGCAAATTGGCTATGAAGATGGCATGGCGCAGTTACCTAAAATGCGTGAGTTTTTAGAGTTAGATTAAGCCCAAACAGGCACGTTATTCTATTCCGTCGAGCAGGTAGTGCTCTACCCGCTCTACTCGCCTTGGTTTACCTTGTAGTACTAAAACGTCGTTAGCTAACAAGGTTGTTTGCGCTGATGGCGTGTCTATTTCGGCTCCTTCTCTGCGCAGTGCTTTTACGAGTACTCGACGTTTTTCTAAATTTAGATCTTCAATTGTTTTATTAACCGCATAAGCTTTGCTTGGCAGCGCAACTACATGTAAGTATTCTAATCGTTCACTTGAGGCATCTTCGCTATCTTTAAAATACCCTGCGTAAAAGCTTTGCATTAACGGATAACGATTACGGCGCTCTTTACTTACTCTACGCACAATACGCGTCATCGGTACGCCCGACATAGACAACACATGCGACACGAGCATTAAGCTCGCCTCTAACGACTCTGGCACTACTTCGGTTACGCCTAGCCCTTTTAAATAATCTAACTGGCTATCGTCACGGGTACGAATGAGTATTTTAACGTTGGGCGCTATTTGTTTTATGGCATCAATAACAACTTGTGCGTGATCAAGCTCTGTAAAAGTAATAATAACCAAGCGAGCTCGCTCTACTCCTGCGCATTTTAAAATATCTTTTTGTTTAACATAGCCAAATATAACAGGCTCACCCGCCGCTTTGCCTTCTTGTACTAAAATTGGGTTACTTTCAATGGCAACGTAGTCTATTGCTTCGGGCTTTAAAAAACGCGCTATAGTTTGCCCAACTCGCGAAAAACCACAAATAACAACATGGTCGCTATAAAGTGTACTACTTTGTGGCTCACTCTCCAGCGCTAAACTAGGGAGATCGAGTATACCCAAACGCTTTAAAATAAATGGCGTTTTATCAATCAAAAATGGTGTAAATGCCATTGATAACACACCAAGGGCAATTAAAAATGAAACTTGCTCTGAGTTTAATAACTGATGCTGGCCAGCAAGTGCGATAAGTACAAAACCAAACTCCCCCATTTGCCACAGCATAATGCCACAGGCGAGCGAGTCTTGGTTTCGCTCATGCATTAGCCGCGCACTAAGTGCGACTACTGTAATTTTTAATACGAGTAACCCAAGCAATGCGCCAATAATTATTACTATATGCGCCAGTACAAATAAAATATCCAACTGCATACCCACAGTTACAAAAAACAGCCCCATTAAAATATCGCGAAATGGACGTATATCGGCCTCTAACTGATGCCTGTAATTGCTCTCACCTAACATCATTCCCGCTAAAAAAGCGCCCAATGCCATAGACAAGCCAAACATATACGTTAAAAAGCCCGCAAATAAGGCGACTAATATAGTGGTAAGCACAAACAACTCATCGGTTCGTACTTGCGCTATTTCTTTAAACACAATGGGCAATACCCATTTACCAATTGCCCAAAGAAGCACGCATACAAATGCGCCCTTACTTAGGGCAAACGCTAAAGCCCAGCCAATACTTTGAGAGTCGCTTGATGCAAATAAAGGAAGTATTATTAATAGAGGAACAACAGCAATATCTTGAAAAAGCAGTACACCAACGGCCAATTGCCCACGGCGCTGATTAAGCTCACCCGTTTCTTTTAATAGCTTAACCACTACAGCCGTAGAAGAAAGCGCCATAATTGTACCAATGGTAAAACTGGTGAGCAGGGAAAAGTCTAAACAATATAAAATAATAATGAAGAGTAAGCTGGTTATACCTACTTGTAACGAGCCCAGCCCAAATACTAGGCTTCGCATTGCCATTAGCCGCGAAATAGAAAATTCTAACCCCAAACTAAATAACAAAAACACAATCCCAAGCTCTGCTACAAACTCTATTTCATGAGATTGCGCTAGCCAACCAATACCATGACTACCGGCTAAAACCCCCGTTGCTAGGTACGCCAAAATAGGCGGCAAGCCAATGCGTTTAAAAAACCACACAAAAAGAACTGCTGCCACTAGCAAGCCAAAAATTTGAACGTTAATACTCTGCAAATTCGGCCTCACGCGTCAATTAAACCAAGGGACTTACTTTAAATATAGCAACCTTCTGTTTTTCAGCCAGTTTTAAAATATGGCACAAAAATCGCTTAGTAATTGCAAAGTAACACCCTCGGGGGAGAATTTAATGGAAAACGTCCATATTTTGACGCAGCGTGTGTCTGGTCGCGGTGATTTTTTGCCGTTTTCGGCTGAACATTCGCCAACAAATGAAATAACAGAAACACATAAACTCGTTACAGAGCTACAAACTAGCTTAGTGATTGAGGATGTTTTAGCTATATACGCAAAATTTACAAAACAATTGTTAAATTTCTCTGGTTTACAGTTTCAGTCAACACTGGGAACTACACAAACATCACAGAGTGATACAAATAGTACACCCTATATTTTTGATTTGGCGATTGGTAAAGAACACTTAGGGCAACTAATTTATTTTAGTAAATTCCCGCTTGGTCAAGCCATTGAGAAAAAGCTACATACTTTGCATACTGCGCTGGTTTATCCACTTCGTAATGCGATGATGTATAGCCGAGTATTAAAGCTTGCCACAAAGGATGCATTAACCGGCTTAAATAACCGTAGTCAGTTTAATGACTTTTTACTGCAAAAACTTGAAAACTGCCGTCGTTACCAGCGTCCATTTAGTTTAATGCTGCTTGATTTAGATAACTTTAAACAAGTTAACGACAACTTTGGCCATAAAATTGGTGACGATACACTTAAAGAGTTTTCAAAAGTACTGTGTAGCAGCATACGCGGCACTGATTCGGTATTTAGATTTGGTGGTGATGAGTTTGCTTTACTTATTGAAGACCCTGAGTTTACAACGAATAAAGTGATTGCTGAGCGGATAATGTGCTTAGTAAGAAAATCGCCCCTAATGTCTAAGTATAAAGTAACAACCAGTATTGGTTTTACTTTAGCTAACAGCCAAGACAGCGAAACTGAAATATTTGCTCGCGCCGATAAAGGTTTATACAAAGCAAAAGCATCTGGCAGAAACTGCGCAAAAGCATATTAGTCTTTACTTAACTGCATTAAATAAAAAGCCTAGCTTCCCCCGCTAGGCTTTGCACTTACCAAATTATAAATAAACAACGCGGCACAAAAACCAAAAAAGAATCCGCTAATTAAATTAAGTAATGCAGTAATAGTAGCAAGCGGTGTAAATAATACTAAAAGCAGTGGCAGGCTCACGCCTAAAATAAAAAACAATCCACCTTTACCTAACCAATAAGCTAATAAAAGCACTGCAGATACAATTCCACCCGCAACTGCATAACCTAGCGTAACTATATTTAGCTCAAGTAAAATATTAGCAATAATAGCTATAACGGCCGTTATTAGCATACCCACTGGCGCTTTAGTAACTAACGACAAACCAACATGCGGTTGTTTACTCATTTATTTACACTCCCAAAAAATACCATTTTCATCAATATGCTTAGCACTTATAAAATAACCAACCACTTGAACTAATTCATCATTATAAAAAATAAGCGGCACACTGGCGCGAAGCCAGGGCGCTATTTTTGCATCTTTAAACCAATGCTTAACTGTATTACTACCAGGCTTTTTAAGTGGTTTAATGCGTGCGCTATTGCAATCAAAACGCACTATTACTTGCTCATTAGCGTGTGGAGGTCTTACTCCACAACCGGTGCTTTTAATTAATAAGCGCCCGTCTGCCAGTTTTAGCTGTGAATGATTCAGCTCAATATCTGTTAACACTTCACTTGGTGTTACAAAATACAAATAACCTTGATGACGACGTATTTGCCCATCGAGCAAATCAATACGCATTTGTGCATCGTTTTTTGCGCACATTGCTTGATTAATAATTTGCTCGAGCTGCTTTTGCGATGGCATCACTTGTGTAAATAGTGCAAGCCACGCACGTACTATATTTGCAATGCGCGCTGCGCTGTATTCGCTTATCTGGCCAATGCAAAGTGCTTGATGCTCGTTAATACACTTATTTAAATCAAGCTGAGTATATTCATCAAGTAATGTTTGTTGCTGCTGTAGTAGCTCAATACTTCGTGCAGTGCATTGTTCAAACCCATTAAAGCGCTCAGCTAACACAGGTACTATTTTCGATCGTAAAAAATTACGGTCAAAGCTTTCATCTGTATTAGAGTCATCGGTTATGTGGTTAATATTAAACTGCGCTGCAAACGCTTCTATATCGCTGCGCGTTACACTTAACAATGGCCTAAAACATATACGCCCACTTTGCAGCAAGCGCTCTTTATACATAGAACCAAGCCCTTTTAAACCTGAGCCACGCTTTAAGCGCAGTAAAAACGTTTCTACTTGATCGTTTAAGTGTTGGCCCAGTAAAATAATACTGTCTTGTGGGCTTAGCTCATCAAGTGCTTTATAACGGGCGTCGCGTGCTTGGGCTTCAAGACTCGTGCGCGACTGCTGCTCAATTACAACTTTCGCAGCTTCAAAAGGCACATTAAGCTCAATGCATACGTTTTTGCAAAAGTGTTGCCAGTCATCAGCATACTGGCTCAAGCCATGGTGGACATAAATAGCCGATACATTAATTGCAGGGTTATCTTCTTTTAAAGTGCGCATTAAATGCAACAACACCACAGAATCAACGCCACCAGAAAGCGCCACTGTAAAAGCGGTGTTACCTTGCTCAATATAGCTATTTAATGATTTTTTTAATTGCTGATAAATTGCTGATGTATGCATATGGGCGCACTTTTATATAAAAACTCTGAACATTTTAAAGCAAAAAAGCCGCATAAGCGGCTTTTTTTAACATTTAATGTGTTTAGCAATAACCAAACGACATTAAACGTTTGTAACGTTGATCAAGCATTTCTTCAAGCGTAAGCGCTTGTAGGTCTGCTAAGTCACGTTTAAGGCGAACTTTTAAGTTACGTGCCATCGCATCGTAATTGCGGTGCGCGCCACCTAGAGGTTCATCAATTAAGTTACTGATTAAGTCTAGCTCTTTAACACGCTCTGCGGTTACACCCATTGCTTCTGCTGCAAGTGGTGCTTTGTCGGCGCTTTTCCAAAGAATAGACGCACAACCTTCAGGCGAAATTACAGAGTAAGTACTGTATTGCAACATGTTAACTCTGTCGCCCACACCAATCGCTAATGCACCACCTGAACCGCCTTCGCCAATAACCGTACATATTGTCGGCACTTTAAGTGTCGCCATTACTTTTAAGTTACGCGCGATTGCTTCAGATTGACCACGTTCTTCAGCGCCAACACCTGGGTATGCACCCGGCGTGTCGATAAAAGTCATGATTGGCATTTTAAAACGCTCAGCCATTTCCATTAAGCGTAATGCTTTACGGTAACCTTCTGGCTTTGGCATACCAAAGTTGCGTTTAATTTTTTCAGCAGTGTCACGGCCTTTTTGTTGGCCAATAACCATTACTGGTTCGCCATCTAAACGCGCAACGCCTCCTAAAATAGCCGGATCGTTAGCAAAAGTACGATCGCCAGCAAACTCGTCAAATTCCGTGAAAATGCGCTCGATATAATCTCGAGTGTAAGGACGCAACGGATGACGTGCTAACTGTGATACTTGCCAGGCGCCTAAATTAGAAAAAATCTCCTGTTTTTGCTTGGCGCTTTTTTCTTTTAATTTGCTGACTTCCTCTTCTAACTCAAGGTCTAATTCGCCAGCGCGGCTTATATTTTGTAATTCTTCAATTTTTGCTTCTAATTCTGCAATTGGAAGCTCAAAATCAAGATAATTGAGGCTCATGCTCTAAACTACCTAATTAGTTAAATTCTAGTTCTACGTCTTGCGCCGCCATGAGTGATAACTTATGAATTAAGTCGTCGCTCGGCGTAACACACCATTCGATCCCAAGAGTTAATTGCGCCAACGCATCTGGACGTTGGTAATAAACCTTGATCGGACACGTTCCCATTTTATAGGGTTCGAGTACTTTTTGTAATTTATCGAAGAAACCTGCCTCGACTTGCACCATGTTCAGCGTCATTTTAATCGCTTTAATGCGTTTTTCACGCGCTTGAGCAATGGTGTTTATTTCTCTGGCGGTCATTGTAATACCACCGGAGAAGTTATCAAAGCTGACCTGTCCAGATATTACCAAGATATTGTTAACTTGGAGCATATCTTGGTACTTTTCAAACTCGTCTGAATACAAGCGTACATCAATCCGTGCACTCTTGTCATCTAAAGTTACTAAGGCCCAACGATTTCCTTTTTTATTAATTAATACCCTAGAGGCAATCACTAAACCAGCAGCGGTTGCAAATACATCACGGTTAGTTGGCTGTAAATCAACTATTTTTCCGCTGGTATAATGCTTAAGTTCACGGCGGTACTGATTTATCGGATGCCCAGTTAAATAAAGGCCTAGCGTTTCTTTTTCGCCTTCTAACCACTCGTTATCGGTGAGTCCTGTGGCTTTAATAAAGGCTTGTTCAACCTCATCAGGCTCGGTGGCTAATAAACCAAACAAATCACTTTGCCCTAACAGCTCAGCTTTATTATGTTGGTCAGCCGCACGCATTGCATCCTTTAAGCTAGCTAGTAATGTAGCACGCCCTGGTTGTGTTTTTTCAGGCCCTAATTTATCAAGCGCACCTGAATAAATTAATTTTTCGGTTACGCGTTTATTTAAGCGTTTTAAGTCAACTCGGGCACAAAAATCGAATAAATCTTTAAACGGACCACCTTTAGCACGCGCTTCTAGTATTGCATCAACCGGTGCTTCACCCACGCCTTTAATTGCGCCAATGCCGTAAACAATTTCGCCTTGCAGGTTTACTGTAAACTTAAACTCGCCTGCATTTACGTCTGGCGGCAATAAGGTGAGCTTCATGTTTTCACATTCATCCACCAAAATAACTATTTTATCGGTGTTATCCATGTCGGCCGACATAACCGCAGCCATAAACTCTGCAGGATGATGCGTTTTCATCCACAGCGTCTGATACGATACTAATGCATATGCCGCTGAGTGAGATTTATTAAAACCATAACCTGCGAACTTTTCTACCAAGTCGAAGATTTTTATTGCGAGTTCGCCGTCAATGCCGTTATTTCTTGCGCCATCTTCAAATGTTGAACGCTGCTTTGCCATTTCTTCGGGTTTTTTCTTACCCATTGCACGGCGAAGCATGTCGGCGCCGCCTAGCGTGTAACCTGCTAGCACTTGCGCAATTTGCATTACTTGTTCTTGATACAAGATAATGCCGTAAGTTGGCTCGAGTATTGGTTTTAAGCTTTCGTGCTGATACTGCGCATCTGGGTATGAGATTTCTTCTCGGCCCAATTTTCGGTCGATAAAGTTATCTACCATGCCTGATTGCAGCGGACCCGGGCGAAACAAGGCCACCAATGCAATCATATCTTCAAAACAATCGGGTTTTAAACGGCGTACTAAGTCTTTCATACCGCGCGATTCTAGCTGGAATACAGCAGTCGTTTCAGCGCGAAGTAGCAACTCAATACTTTTTTTATCATTCAGTGGGATGGTATTTATATCAACGAGGTCTTTACCTTGGCGCTCCATGCGCACGTTGGTCATTTCGACCGCCCACTGCAATATAGTCAGTGTACGTAAACCCAAGAAATCGAACTTAACTAAGCCTGCAGTTTCTACGTCGTTTTTATCAAACTGTGTGACCGGAAACTTACCTTCGTCATCGCAATAAAGTGCAGCAAAGTCGGTAATAGTGGTTGGCGATATTACTACGCCACCCGCATGTTTACCGGCGTTACGTGTACACCCTTCTAGAATGCGACACATATCGATTAAATCTTTTACTTCGTTATCGCCATCGTAGGCTTCTTGCAAGCGCGATTCTATATCAAACGCTTTAGCAAGTGTCATCCCAGGATCGCCTGGAATCATTTTTGAAATACGATCAACAAACCCGTAAGGGTGCCCAAGCACTCGCCCTACATCGCGTATTACCGCTTTTGCAGCCATGGTACCAAAGGTAATAATTTGCGATACGGCATTTCGCCCATACAAAGCCGACACGTGATCAATTACTTCGTCTCGTCTATCCATACAGAAATCGACGTCGAAATCGGGCATTGACACACGTTCTGGATTCAAAAATCGCTCAAAAAGCAAGTCGAATTCAAGTGGATCCAAATCGGTAATTTTAAGGGCGTATGCAACTAACGAACCTGCACCTGAACCACGACCAGGCCCAACCGGAATATTGTTATCTTTACTCCACTGAATAAACTCCATTACGATTAAGAAGTAACCTGGGAATCCCATTTGGTTAATTACGCCAAGCTCTATATCAAGTCGCTCATCGTATTCAACACGTTTTACTTTTCGCTCTTCTTCGTCGGGGAATAAAAACTGCAGTCGCTCTTCAAGACCATCTTCTGACACTTTAACTAAAAACTCATCAATCTTGAGTGAGCCAGTTGGGTAATCAGGTAAAAAGTAAGTCCCTAGCTGAACCGTTACATTACAACGTTTAGCTATTTCTACTGTGTTTTGTAGGGCTTCTGGAATGTCGCTAAACAGCTCAGCCATTTGCTCTGATGTTTTTAGGTATTGTTCTTCAGAGAATCGTTTAGGCCTGCGTTTATCGTCAAGCGTGTAACCATCAAAAATAGCAACGCGAATTTCGTGCGCTTCAAAGTTTTCAGGCTTTAAAAACACTACTTCGTTGGTCGCTACAACAGGTAACTGCTCTTTTGTAGCAAGCTCTACCGCCATGTGTAAGTAGTCTTCTTCAAGCGGTCGGTTAGTGCGAACAAGCTCAAGGTAATAGTTATCGCTGAAATGCTGCTTATAAAAGCTAACTACCGACTCAATAACACTTGGATTATTTTTTAGTAACGCCTTACCTAAGTCACCATCTTTAGCGCCAGAGAGAATAATTAAGCCCGTTTTATGCTCCACCAGCCATTCTCGGTCAATCACTGGGCGATGAAACACATGCCCACGTTGATACGCTTTAGATATTAATAAGGTAATGTTTTTATAGCCGTCGTTGTCTTTGGCTAATATAGTTAAGCGGCTTGGCTCGTCAGGAAATTCTGGGCTACGAACCCAAAAGTCAGCACCCACAATAGGCTTAATACCGGCGTTATGTGTTGCGCCATAAAAACGCACTAAGCCACAAAAGTTCATTTGATCGGTAATCGCAATAGCGGGCATTTGCAGCTCTTGCGCTTTAGCAACTATTGGCTTTGTTTTAGCAAGGCCGTCAACCATCGAAAAATCTGAATGAACTCTTAAATGAACAAAATCAGGAGCAGCCATGCTTAACCCTCACCATTGGCTTGCGCCAATACACGCTGCACAGGTTTAAAGCTTTTACGATGCTCATCAATCGCGCCGTACTGCTCAAGCGCTGCAAAATGTGCTTTTGTTGGATACCCTTTGTGCCCTGCAAAGCCATATTCAGGGTGGCGTTTATCAAGCTCAATCATTTCGTCATCGCGTGCTACTTTAGCTAAAATAGACGCCGCTGAAATTTCGGCCACTAAGCTATCGCCTTTAACAATAGCTTGCGCTGGCATAGTGAGTTTTGGCAAACGATTACCATCTATAAATACAAATTCAGGTTGCGTACTTAATGCCTCTACTGCACGGGTCATAGCGAGCATAGTCGCGTGCAGAATATTTAACTCATCAATTTCTGTTGGATTGCAGCGCCCATAGGCATAACACAATGCTTTTTCTTTTATTTCAATCGCAAGCGCTTGGCGCTTTTTATCTGTTAATTTTTTAGAATCCGCTAAGCCAGCAATTGGTTTAGTGGGATCTAAAATGACGGCGGCAGTAACTACATCACCAACAAGCGGGCCGCGCCCTACTTCATCTACACCGGCAATTAAGGATACATTAGGTCTATCAATTTGCATTTATTAACTCCGCCACAGCATTAGCTGCTTGTTCGCTGGCATTTAATCTAATTTTTTCGTGAATAGCTAAAAAGCGTGCTTTTAGCTCAATGTTATCGGTATTAAGCATTGGGGTAAGCGCATTGATTAAATTAGCCACATTACACTCACTTTGTAAAAACTCAGGCACTAGCTCTTCGTCTGCTAATAAGTTAGGCAACGAAAAATACTTAATATTAAACGTAAATAAAGTTTTAAATATCCAATAGCTCAAAGGCTTTATTTTATAGCCCACTACCATTGGCTTTTTATAAAGCATGCCTTCGAGTGTTGCAGTGCCCGACGCTAATAAAATAGCATCAGCAGCTTGCATCGCTAATTTTGATTGTCCATCAAGCAGGTTAACATTAAGGTTTGGCGCGGTAGCGTTTAATATATCAGTAAACTGCGCTTTGCGTTTTTCGTTAACCAGTGGCACCACAACTTTAAGATTGGGGTTTTTAGCTTGCAGCTCTGCAGCTGTTTTAATGTAAGTTTCGCTTAGTAAACCAACTTCTGAGCCTCGGCTACCAGGAAGTAACGCCAGTACTTTGTCATCAAGGCTTAAGCCGAGTTCTGCACGTGCTTTAGTATCGTCGTGCTCAAGCGCTATATCGTCAGCCAAGGTATGTCCTACAAATGTACATGGCACTTGGTGTTTATCGTAAAACTCTTTTTCAAATGGCAGTAACGCAAGCACTAAGTTAGTGGCTGCACTTATTGTATGTATACGCTTTTCGCGCCACGCCCAAACAGATGGACTTACATACTGTACTGTTTTAATGCCCGCATCTTTAAGTGGCTTTTCAACGCGTAAGTTAAAATCGGGTGCATCTATACCAATAAATACATCAGGTGGGTTATCTACAAAATGCTGCACGAGTTGTTTACGTATTTTAAGCAACCGCGGTAAACGCCCAAGTACCTCAACAAGCCCCATTACTGAAAGCTCATCCATGTCGTAAAGTGTTTTACAGCCTTGCGCTTGCATTTTAGGCCCTGCTATCCCTTCAAAAATAGCATCCGGGAAGTGCTTTTTAAGGGCTTTAATTAAGCCTTCGCCTAAAATATCGCCCGACAGCTCACCTGCCACAATACCAATTCGTAGTTGTTTTTTATCTTTATTCATTTGATTTTATTTCACAAGTAAACCAGGCGTTCATGCTTGTTAGTTTACCGTGTTTTACTGTTTGGTTAAATGCTTTAAATAACTGGTTTTTTATCACTAAATTTAATTTATTGTATTGTTTGTTTTTAATACTGATGTAGCATATAAAATATATATTAAGTTTTACTAATATACATATTGACAAAAATTGCACAAACGTAAATAATATTACAAACTTTCAGTAATTACTGAAAGTTCATTAAAACTTAACTTTGCCAATTAAATGTTGCCCTGTTAATCCGTCACTCTCAAGGAGCCAATAATGATAGATGAAACCTTTGTGGATCTATCGCGATTACAGTTTGCTGTTACCGCTCTCTTTCATTTCTTATTCGTACCGTTAACGATAGGTATGACCTGGATTTTAGTTATTATGGAATCGGTTTATGTAATGACCGGTCGCGAAATTTATCGTGATATGACTAAGTTTTGGGGAAAATTGTTTGGTATTAACTTTGCAATTGGTGTGGCCACAGGCCTTACCATGGAGTTTGAGTTTGGTACTAACTGGTCTTATTATTCCCATTACGTAGGTGATGTTTTTGGGGCTCCCCTGGCAATTGAAGGTTTAATGGCATTCTTTTTAGAATCGACCTTTGTTGGTATGTTCTTTTTAGGTTGGGACAGACTCTCTAAACGCCAACATTTAGGTGCAACCTTTTTAATGGCCATTGGTACTAACATGTCGGCGCTGTGGATTTTGATTGCCAACGGTTGGATGCAAAACCCAGTAGGTGCTGAGTTTAATTATCAAACCATGCGCATGGAAATGACTAGCTTTGCAGAGCTTGTGTTTAACCCTGTAGCACAAGTTAAGTTTATTCATACGGTATCGGCAGGTTATGTAGCTGCATCAATGTTTGTATTGGGTATAAGTAGTTGGTACATATTAAAAGGCCGCGACCTTGCATTTGCTAAGCGTTCGTTTTCGGTCGCTTCTGGTTTTGGTTTAGCGTCAATTTTATGTGTAATTTTACTAGGTGACGAATCAGGCTACGAAGTAGGCGAAGTTCAAAAAGTAAAACTGGCAACAATTGAAGCCGAATGGCACACAGAAGAAGCCCCTGCTGCGTTTACCGCATTTGGTTTCCCTGATTCAGAAGAGCAAGTAACACATGCTGCGGTTAAAATACCTTACGCACTTGGGTTAATTGCAACTCGCTCGCTCGATGAGCAAGTAACCGGTATTAACGACCTAGAAAAACAACACGAAGTACGAATCCGTAACGGTATGATAGCTTATAAATACCTTATGATGCTCCGAAATGGTGAAGACACGCCTGAAAATATAGCGACATTTAACACTCTAAAAGATGATTTAGGCTATGGCTTGCTGCTTAAGCGCTACACACCTGATGTTGTGGATGCGACCGAGGAGCAAATTCAAAAAGCCGTTAAAGACTCTTTCCCTAAAGTAGGCCCTATGTTTTGGTCATTTAGGATTATGGTTGCCTGCGGTGTAGCCATGTTGGGTGTATTTATATTGGCATTTTACTACAACGCACATCGCGTTATTGAGCAAAAACGCTGGTTGTTATGGGCTGCCGTATTGAGCATCCCACTACCTTGGATAGCTATTGAATTTGGCTGGATAGTTGCTGAGTATGGACGTCAACCTTGGGCTATATCTGAAATACTGCCGACCTTTTTAGCCACGTCGTCATTAACAGTGAACGATATTTTAATTAGCTTAACTGGATTTATTGTTTTCTATACTGGTTTAGCCATTGTTGAAGGTTGGTTGATGATCCGCTTTGTTAAGCAAGGACCAAGCTCGCTACATACTGGTAAATATCATTTTGAATTGCCAAATAAAACTGATCAAACTGAAGGAGAGCAATCATGATTTTTGATTATGAAACATTAAAAATGCTTTGGTGGTTGATCATTGGTGTGCTGCTTATTGGCTTTGCTATTACCGATGGCATGGATATGGGCGTTGCTATGTTGCTTCGCCTAGTTGGTAAAACAGATTCAGAGCGCCGTACGGTAATTAATACCATCGGTCCACACTGGGATGGTAACCAAGTATGGTTTATTACCGCAGGCGGCGCGTTATTTGCAGCGTGGCCTATGGTTTATGCTGCCGCATTTTCGGGCTTTTACTTTGCCATGATGCTAGTACTCTTTGCTTTGTTTTTTAGACCACTAGGGTTTGATTACCGCAGTAAAGTAGACTCAAAACGCTGGCGTAATAACTGGGATTGGGGTCTGCTTGCAGGCAGCGCAATTCCAGCATTAGTTTTTGGTGTTGCTTTTGGTAACTTATTTTTAGGCGTACCATTTAATATTGATAACTTAATGCGTGTTAGCTACCAAGGTTCATTTTTTGGTTTACTTAACCCGTTTGGTTTGCTTGCTGGTTTAGTGAGTATCACTATGCTAATTGCTCATGCGGGTATGTGGTTACAGCTTCGTACAGCTGATGCAGTAGCAGAACGCTCGGGCCAATATGGTCGTTATTCACTGATTGTGTTTGTTATACTGTTTGCAGGCGCTGGTTTTTGGGTTGCTAATTTAACGGGTTATCAAATTGTATCTATGCCTGATACACAAAGCCATGCAGATCCTTTAGCTAAAGTAGTAACAACAGCGCAAGGTGCTTGGTTAAGTAATTACAGCGATCGCCCGTGGACAATGACCTTCCCTATATTAGCGTTTGCAATGGCATTAAGTGCTCTTATATTTTCTAAATTGAATAAGCCAGCACTTGGGCTTATTTCAACAAGCTTAATGTTAGTAGGCGTAATTATGACGGCAGGTGTTTCACTGTTCCCATTTATTATGCCATCAAGCAATAATCCTAATATTAGCTTAACAATTTGGGATGCGGTATCGAGCCATAGAACGCTAAATGTAATGTTTGTTGCAGTATCTATTTTTGTACCACTTATTTTAACCTACACCACCTGGTGTTACGTAAAAATGTGGCGCAGAGTGACAGTTGAAGAAATTGAAAATAACACTCACGGTAGCTATTAAGGAGACTAAACTATGTGGTATTTCGCTTGGATTTTAGGTGTACTTTTGGCCTGTACCTTAGGTGTGATAAATGTAATGTGGTACGAGTTTCATCAAAATAAAAACAGCATTGCTGATGATGAACAACCTATGCATGATTTATTAAACGAGGCTAACTCGACTAAAGATGACGACTAACCCTCGACCAGATCGCGCGCAGCAGCAGTCACTGCGCGCTTTTTTAAAGTTACAAAGTAAACCCGCTGCAGTGTGGTTAAAGTTAAGCATTGCACTGGGTACTTTTAACGCATTACTGATGATTGCAGGTGCTTATTTACTGGCTCAAGCTATTCATAATGTAATGTTTGAAGGCAGCAGCTTAAGCGGCGTTACACACTTACTGTGGCCCTTAGCAGCTATTACTTTACTGCGTGCAATATTTTTAGCATTAAGCGAACGCTTGAGTGCATATGCTGCACTTAAAATAAAATCGGCAATGCGCCAAACACTTCTAAATAAGCTCAGCTTACTTGGGCCAAGCTATATAGAACAACACGGCCAAGGCGCTACACTCAATACCTTACATAATGGTGTAGAAGCTCTTCACGACTATTATGCTAAATACCTACCTGGTGCTGCTTACAGCGCGCTTATCCCGCTGGCAATATTGGTTGTTATTTTTCCGACAGATTATAAAGCTGGGCTGATATTTTTATTAACCGCCCCGCTCATTCCTTTTTTCATGATTTTGGTAGGCTCAAAAGCCGAAGCTTTAAACCAAAAACGCTGGAAGCAACTTGCTGTACTGGGCAATTACTTTTTTGACCGCGTACAAGGTTTAACTCAACTCAAGCTATTTAATGCAACACGTACCGAGCTTAAACAAATAGCTAAAATTTCAGATGATTTTAGACACGCTACACTCGATGTTTTAAAAATCGCGTTTTTATCATCATTTGCACTTGAGTTTTTAGCCACCATTAGCGTGGCATTAGTCGCAGTAATTATTGGTTTTAGACTGTTTTTTGGCACTCTTGATTTTGCTACTGGCTTTGTGGTGCTACTTTTAGCGCCTGAACTTTATTTACCACTGCGCCAGCTAGGTAGCCATTACCATGCACGTTTACAAGGCATTAGTGCCGCTGCCGATATGGTTGCGATTTTAAATGCACCACTGCCAAGTGACGAAAATGCGTCAGTGACTACAAGCACGCCTGAAAACAATTTAACTTTAAATACAATTAGCTCAATAAGTATTACCGACCTTAATTTTATATACCCAGATAGTAACGAAGGCATTAAAAATATAAGTTTAACACTGCCAAATAAAGGATTAATTGCTGTTGTAGGCAGTAGTGGCTCAGGTAAAAGTACGTTGTTTGATTGCCTATTAGGGTTTCACCCTGAGGTGATTAACCACCTATCAATTAATGATCAGAGTTTAAGTACAACCGATATAACCTACTTGCAAAATAACATTGCGTGGATACCACAAAAAGCGACGCTGTTTTACGACACCATTGCTGCCAACATTAAATTGGCCAAACCAACTGCCACACAGCAAGAGCTTGAACATGCAGCAAAGCAAGCTGGTGTATTTGAATTTATAAATACCCTACCCGATGGTTTTAACACACTGATAGGTGAGCAAGGGGAAGGGCTTTCTGGCGGGCAAAAGCAACGCATCGCACTCGCTCGTGCATTTATAAAGCTAGCACCGGTTTTAGTGCTTGATGAGCCTACAGCGCACCTTGATAGCCAAACAGAGCTGCTTATTCAAGATGCTATTAATGAATACGCTAAAAATAACTTAGTATTAGTCATTGCTCATAGACTCAATACCGTTAAACATGCCAGCAATATCATTGTTATGCACGATGGAAAAATAGCTGAGCAAGGTCACTTTGAAACACTTGCAGCGCAAAATGGTGCATTTGCTGATTTATTAAAAACGGCTAAACAAGGGGTTGCGCATGCATAATTTTATTCGCTTATTAAAGCTTTGTGCTCCTCATTATAAAGCTATGCTATTGGGTACATTTTTAGCAACGATTACGGTATTAGCCAATGTGGGCTTGTTGGCTATTTCTGGCTGGTTTTTAGCATCAATGGCGGCTGCAGGTCTTGCGGGCGTGCAAATGAACTACTTTACTCCAGCAGGAACGATTCGTTTTTTAGCCATTGTACGAACTGCATCGCGCTATGGCGAACGCCTAGTTACTCATAACGCCACATTTTTATTACTAAGTGAAATACGTACCAATGTATTTGCAACGTTAAGCAAGCTTAACAATGTTGATTTAGCAATGAGCCGCAGCGCTGATCTAGTTAACCGATTACAAAACGATGTAGACGCACTCGACAAGTTTTATTTAAACGTTTTACTTCCTATGCTGGTCACTCTTTTAAGTGTGCCAATCATCATGCTGTTTATGTCGGCCTATAATGGCAACGTCGCCCTTATTTGCTTTACTGGCATTATACTTATTGGTGTGGTTATACCTGCCCTACTCAGCGCAAAGCTCACTAAAAACAGCCACAAAGAAACACAACTTAGTGCACAACTTCGCTCTGAGCTTTCAGATACACTCACAGGACTTAGAGAGCTTAGTATTTATCAAGCCCGTTCGCAGCAACTTAATAAGTGCGACGAATTAAGCGAGCAGTACAATCAGCAATTATTTATTCGCCACAAAGCACTGGCAAACTCAGATGGGTTAAGCTTGTTGGTTGTTCAATTAGCAATGCTTGCTAGCATAGTAACCATAGTTCCATTGGTTTACACCAACAGTATGGTAAATGTAGAACTTGCTATGTTAAGTTTATTTGTACTGGCAAGCTATGAAAGCGTATTGCTACTACCCAATGCGTTTATAGAGCTTCCTAGTGTATTAAAAGCAGCAGAGCGGTTGTTTACACTTGAAGATAAAGCCGCTAGCTCACAAGTTAAAGATACACATGTAGACGTTGATGAAAGCTTTAGCGCGCAAAACCACACGCTAGCACTTAACAATATTAGCTACCAATATGGTGAGCAAACAGCGCTTACTAATATCAGTTTTGAACTAAAGCCCCAGCAAAAAGTAGCAATTGTAGGTAGAAGCGGCAGCGGTAAAACGACGCTTGTAAATTTACTGACTGGTTTATGGCCTTTACAACAAGGCAGCATAACGCTAAATAATCAAAATAGCGTTGTTGACTTACATTCGTTAAATAATGATATACGCGCAAGTGTGATAAATATACTCGCTCAGCAGCACCATATTTTTGATGGCACACTGAGTGAAAATTTACGTTATGCCGCGCCAAATGCAACTAAAGAGCAAATGATTGAAGCGCTCTCATTAGCGCAATTAAGCCCATGGTTTAATGAGCTAAAAGAAGGTTTAAAAACACGACTAGGCACTGGTGGACGTAACGTATCGCAAGGTCAGTCTAGACGTATAGCTATTGCACAAGCTTTGCTTAAAAGTCCGGCTATTTTGGTTCTTGATGAACCAACAGAAGGTCTTGATAATCAGTCTAAGCAAGGGGTAATGCAAGCAATAATGCATGTTATGAATAACGCGAGCGTGCTGACAATTACGCACGATCCCGCTCTACTTGCTCAAATGGATAATGTTGTATGGTTGGAAGACGGTCAAATAGTCGCACAAGGCTCTCATAAAGAGCTCAGTGTGGCTTATCCTGGTTATGTTTCGCTAACTACCCGGTTTTAAAACCTTTACTGATACATCAATAACGCCGACCTTAGGGTCGGCTATTTTTTTAAACATACTTTTTGATAAATCAATAATACGACCTCGCACATACGGGCCTCTATCGTTGATTCTTACCGTGACTGATTTGTTATTAGCGAGGTTGGTAACAACCACCGTAGTACCAAAATCGAATTCTAAATGGGCTGCCGTGGCGGCTTGTTGGCTAAAGCGCTCTCCGTTGGCGGTTGTTCTTCCGTGGTATTTATCAGCATAAAAAGATGCTTTCCCAACTTGAGTGATTTCTCCAGCAGATGATTTAACAATAGGCTGGCTACTACAAGCGGCTAAAACTGAAGTAATAAAAAGAGTGACTACTAACTTAGGTAAACACATAGGACGGCTTTTATTATATAAATTACCCGCATACTAACTCAATTACCCTGAGTATTAACTGAATTAGCTTAAAGCAGGGCAATAAAAAACCACCTTCGATTTATCATCTAGGGTGGTTTTTTTAATGCTTAAAGCAAACCCGCGAATTATCTTACGATGCCGCGCTCTGAGTTTTTAACAAAGTCGACCATCAATTTCACAGCAGGATACTTTGCGGCATCTTCACTAAGCGACTCAATAGCTTCTTCAGCACCTAAGCTTTTACGATAAAATGCTTTGTATGCACGGCGTACAGCCATAATTTCATCACTTTCGAAACCACGACGCTTCATGCCTTCTTTATTGATAGCTGCAGGACCTGCTGGCATACCAATGGTAGTAACAAATGGTGGTACATCTTTGTTAACACCTGAATACATACCAATAAAGGCATGTGCACCAATTTTACAAAACTGATGAACACCCGAATTACCACCAAGGATAACCCAATCGCCTACATGTACATGGCCGGCCACACTTGCGTTGTTAGCAAAAATTACGTTATCGCCAATTACCGCGTCATGTGCAACGTGTGTATAAGCCATAAACAAATTATTACTACCAATTTTAGTAACACCTTGGTCTTGAATCGTACCACGGTGAATAGTGGCACATTCACGGATAACGTTGTTATCACCCATGATTAAAGTGGTTGGCTCGTTGTTGTATTTTTTGTCTTGGCAGGCTTCACCCACAGACGCAAACTGAAAAATATGATTGCCAGAGCCAATAGTTGACGGCCCTTTAACAACAACGTGAGACTCAATAATACAGTTATCACCGATAACAACATCATTGCCAATATAACTATACGGACCAACTGAGACATTGTTGCCTAGTTTAGCGCCAGGTTCGATTATTGCTGTAGAATGGATCACTATTAAAACTCTCTTCTCGCACACATAATTTCGGCACTACACACTATTTTGCCGTCGACTCTAGCTTCTGCAGCAAACTTCCAAATGTTGCGACGTTCTTTTAAAAACTCAACATGAAGATGCATTGTATCACCAGGAATTACAGGTTGTTTAAAACGTGCGTTATCAACAGCAGCAAACAAATACAATTCGTTTTCGCTACGGTTTTCTACTGTTTTAAAACCTAATAAACCCGTTGCTTGCGCCATTGATTCTAATATTAGCACACCAGGAAAAATTGGCTGATTTGGAAAGTGCCCAGTAAAAATTGGTTCATTTATAGAAACATTTTTAATAGCATGTAAAGACTTGCCAGGTGTGAAATCAATAACACGATCAATTAATAGCATCGGGTAACGGTGCGGTAATAAACTTAAAATTTCTTGAATATCAAGGCTATTTAATTCGTTTGCCAAAATAGCATCCTTATTAGTGTTCAACGTTATGACTTAGCCAATGCTTCAAGCGCTTTAAGACGAGATTTCATGTCTGAAAGGTTACGCAAGTGAGCTATTGATTTACGCCATTCTTTGTTTGTTGTATGGGGCATACCAGATGAGTAAATACCTGGTTCGGTGATTGATTTTGTCACCATACTCATGCCGGTAATTATAACACCATCACATACAGACATGTGACCATTAATTGCAACCATGCCACCAATTTGACAGTTCTTGCCAATGGTAACGCTTCCTGCAAGTACAGTGCAGCCCGCTATTGCGGTGCCTGAATTAACTTCAACGTTGTGCGCTATTTGACACTGATTATCGATAATAACATTGCTATGAATGATGGTATTGTCCAGTGCACCACGATCAATTGTCGTACTTGCACCAATTTCAACTTTGTTGCCTATGATCACTGAACCAAGTTGAGGTATTTTAACCCACTGCCCGCGCTCATTTGCATAACCAAACCCATCACTACCTACAACACTATTTGCTTGAAACAAACAATCTGAACCAATTTCAACATCGTGATAAATAGTCACACTAGGCCAAAGCTTAGTGCCAGAACCTATTTTAACACGTTCCCCGATAAAACTGTTCGGACCAATTTGCGCGTTGTCACCTATAACTGCATGAGCTTCAATGACTGCGTTAGCACCAATAGCGGCGCTATCACTAACAATCGCTGTTGAATGAACAGTTGCACTTGGATGAATACCCGTCGAGGCTGAGCGTGGTGTTGTATCCATAAATTGCGCTAATTTTGCGTAACTTACATACGGATTAGCAACAATAATTTTGCTACCACTAAAGTACTCTGCATCGGCTTGGCTTACTATTACAGCACTAGCTTGAGTAGTCTCAAGTTGCGATCGATATTTTGAGTTCGCTAAAAATGCAATATGCCCAGAATGGGCATTTGCAAGTGTCGCTATTTTTTTTATTTCTAAAGCGCCATCACCCTGAAGTTCGGCGCCTAGAAGTTCCGCAATTTGCGAAAGCGTATAATTTTGCATAGAGTGATTATTTCTTACTAACAGCGGCTACAACTTTAGATGAAAGATCAGTCACTTCTTTAGGGTTAAAGTAAATAGTAGTGTCTTTTACTTTAACTTCGTCGAAGTCGCCGTCTTTAGCAATCTCTTCAATTGTTTTGATGATTACACCTTGAACTTTAGCAAGCTCTTGGTTTTGACGCGCTTTAATCTCTTGCTCTAAAGGGCGACCTTGTTCAGCAAGATTTTTTTGCATGCCCTGAATTTTTTCACGTAGAGTATCTTTTTGAGCTTGGCTCATAGTGGTACTTTCACGTTTAAATTTTTCAGCTTCAAAACGAATATCGCCTTGTAACTTTTCAAGCTCTTGACGACGTTCAGCAAACTCAGTTTGTAAAGACTGTTCAATTTTAGCCATTTGAGGAATTTGCTTGTAGATTTCCTGCATATCAACAATACCTACTTTGTGTGCAAATGCATTCACAGAAGTACCCATCATTAAAGTTGCTAAAACTGCTACAGCTGTTGATTTAAATAATTTTTTCACAAAAAACTCCTTTAGAAAGTGTTACTAATGTTAAAGCTGATGGTTTTCGTATCGTCATCTTCTTCTTTTTGCAATGGATACGCAAAACTGATCAGCATTGGACCCATTGGAGAGATCCATTGTAATGAAAGACCGGTTGAAACCCTAAAGCGCATTGGGTCTGAATAGTCATCTAATTTAGCACGCTCATCGGGTGCTAAGTTTTGATAGCGATCTACGTTAAACTCAGTATCCCATACGTTTGCAGCATCAACAAAGAAGCTAGTACGTACAGAACTGGTATTTTCTTCATCTAAGAACGGCGTAGGAACAATTAGCTCCAAACCTGCCACAGCCTTAGCGTTACCACCAATACGGCCTTGTGGTATTAGAATATCAAACTCTGATGAACCACCAATGCTACCGGTTGTTGTACCGTCTGCACCTGGCGTACCCGGAATAGACTGCGGTATACGCGACACAGCACGTGGTAATATTGTATTACGGTCAAAGCCACGTAGTTCCATTTCCGTTATACGGAAGTACTCTTGGAATGGAAGTGTTTGCTCATACCCGTTTGTAGAACCATAACCATTACCATAACCAAGTGCTGCACGCGTTGAGAATACCCAACGGTGGTCATTTGATATAGGCCAGTAAAAACGCGAATCGTAGTTCAGTTTAAAGTACTGAAGATCTGAGTTAGGCGTTGTTGCTGTTAAGTTTAGAGTTTGACGCGAACCCGCTGTTGGGAATAAACCACGGTTAACGGTGATACGCGACCAGCCAACACTCAGCTCATACTTAGTAAAGTCAAAGCCTGCATCTGGGTTATCTGGATCTAAGAATGTTTCACGAAGTACACGCGTTTGCTCGTACTCTGCAATATCCGAAAGCTCTTCTTTAATCCAACGGGCGCCAAAGTTAACACGATTTACAGCATCAATTGGAAAACCAATATTTGTGCCTAAACCATAACTTTTCGATTTATATTCAACAAGACTGAATTTACTTGCATCGTAGTTTCTGTAAAAGATGCTACTGCCTTGCGATACACCATCTGGCGTAAAGTATGGGTCTGTGTACGATAAGCTTAAGCTTTCAGAACCTGTAGACGTATTAAGGTTTAAACCAATTTGGTTACCTGTGCCTAAAAAGTTAGATTCTGTTACACCAATATTAAACTGCAGACCTAAGTAAGAACCATAAGCAAGACCAGCATTAAAGCTACCTGCAGATTGCTCTTTTACAGTAAAGTCTACATCTACTTGGTCATCCACACCGGGTACAGGCACTACGTTAAAATCAACAGTTTCCATGTAAGGTAGACGTTGAATTTGCAGTTTTGAACGCTCAAGGTTTTGATTAGATAACCATGCGCCTTCAAGTTGTGTCATTTCACGACGAAGTACTTCATCTGCCGTATTTTGGTTACCACCAACAATAATACGACGAACGTATACACGCTTACCTGGATTAACCGATAGTGTTAATTGTACTTCTTGCTTTTCGTCGTCAATTTCTGGAATTGTACGCACTTCAGCATTAGCGTAACCAAAACGTGCTAAGTAGCTTTTAATAAACTCTTCAGATGAAGTAACTACAGAACCGTTATAAAGCTCACCCGCTCTAAGTGGGATAACACTTTTAATTAAGTCTTCACGGCCAAGCAAGTCACCAATAAAGTCAAAACCTTTAACTTTATATTTTACGCCTTCAGTTAAGTTAGCTGTAACGTAAACCGATTCACGTTCAGGGCTCACTGAAACTTGCGTTGAGTCGATATTAAAACGCAGGTAACCACGGTCTAAATAATAACTACGAATTTTTTCTAAATCGCCTTCAATGGTTTGCTTTTGGTAGCGATCGCTTCCCATAAACTGCCACCAAGGTAAATCTTGCTGCGATTCAGCAAGTTTAAGAAGGTCTTCATTAGAAAAAAGTTCATTACCCACTAAGTTAATTTGGCGGATAGAAGCAGCATCACCTTCATCAAACTCTAACTTAAGTTTAACGCGGTTACGTGGCAGCTTAGTAATACTGATATCTACTTTAGCGTTATATTTACCAATGCTGTGGAAAAACTCAACTAAGCCTTTTTCGATACTATCGATAACGGTTTTATCAAGTGGTTCACCTTGGCGAATATCTTGCTGATCAAGAGACTCATTAAGCTGCTCGTCTTTAATGTCTTTATTGCCTTCAAACTCAATAAAGCTGATGGTAGGACGTTCCGTTACTTTAAAGATAACGTTGTTGCCATCACGAAGTGCTTTTATGTTATCAAAGTGCCCAGAACGATAAAGTGACTTTATTGTTTTTGAAATCGTATAGTCATCAACATTATCGCCTACGTTAATAGGAATATGTGTTAGCGCTGCACCTAGTGCTACGCGCTGCAAACCTTCAACTTTCAGGTCTTCAACAATAAAGGAATTTTGGCCTAGGGCTGCAAAACTTGCACCCAATAAACTTGTTATTGCCAAATGTTTTTTTATAGCCATTTTATTATCTTTATCCTTTACAACTGTATTACCGCATAACACCTTACTAGTGGTGCTTTACAATCGTTTTCTAATTAGTAATTTGCCACGCTGTAACTACAAACGCGATACATCATTGAACAAAGCGAAACATGTTAGAAAAATGAGTAACAAGGCACCCACTTTAAAACCAAACTCTTGTATCTTTTCAGAGACCGGCTTTTTACGAAAAAGTTCAATTATGTAATACATTAAGTGTCCGCCATCAAGCACTGGTAGGGGTAATAAATTAAATACACCCAAGTTAACGCTTATTAAGGCTAAAAAGCTTAAAAAGGCCACTAACCCATAGCTTACGCTAGTTCCAGCGCCTACTGCAATGCCCACAGGGCCACTTAAATTTTTAACCGAAACCTGGCCTGTAATTAAATTACCAATCATGTCGAAACTGAGTGTAATTAAGCGCCACGTTTCTTTTGTGCCTCGCACGATACTATCGAGCGGGCCGTAATGTCTAGTCTCTACATAACCATCAGGCCATTGCTGTACAACAGGAGCAACACCTAAAAAGCCTTGCTCAATACCGTTATTATCAATGCGTCCTTTCGGAGTTACTATAATGGTTTGTATAGTATCTTGTCTTTTTACACTAAATTGTAAAGATTTGTTAGCTGATTGCGTAATAAGATTAACTAATTGCTGCCAATTGCTTATTGTTTCACCGTTTACAGCCAAAATTGTGTCGTTAACTTGTAAATTAGCGTGTTCTGCGGCTGAGTCTTTAGTTACGGCGGCAATTGTTAAAGTTGCTTGAGGTCTAAATGGCACAATACCTAACGAACTCAGTGGTGGTACGTCTCGTTGGTCAAGCTTCCACCCCTCTAAATTAAGCGTTTTAACGCGTGGTTGAAGGTTTTTATCACGAACAATAACTTCAACGCTTTCTTCGCCTAAGTTAGACATAAGCGCAAACGTGGCATCTTGCCATGTCGTTATGTCATCATCACCAATTTTTATAATATGTTGAGAAGGCATAATACCCGCCTGCTCTGCGCGACTGCCTTCGGTTATGCTGCCAACAACTGGCTTAACCGATTGCACTCCTACCATATACATCACCGCAAGAGCAAAAATGGCAAACAGAAAGTTAGCCATTGGTCCCGCAGCAACAATAGCAATACGCGCTTGTACAGATTTAGAGTTAAACGATAAGTGACGTTGATTTGCTGGTACGTCATCAACTCGCTCATCAAGCATTTTTACATATCCGCCTAATGGAATAGCGGCAATCACGTATTCGGTATTATATTTGTCATGCCATTTTAACAGTGGCTTACCAAAACCAATTGAAAAACGCAGCACTTTAACGCCCATTTTTCGTGCAACCCAAAAATGGCCATATTCATGTATGGCCACTAAAATACCAAGCGCTAAAATAAATGAGCCAAGATTCCAAAAAAAATCAAACATATTAATGCGCCACTTTTGTTATAAATTCTGAAGCGCTAATACGCGCTAATTTATCACACTCTAAAATTTCATCTAGGCTTTGCACATTGGTGTAAGTTGCAGCTTCTAGCGTCTGTGCATTTATTTTGTATATATCGGTAAAACCAATTTTACCGTTTAAGAATGCGTCCACAGCTATTTCATTTGCTGCGTTAACCGTTGTTGTCGCACCCTGCCCTGCACTACACGCATCAATCGCTAATTGTAAATTTGGATAACGAGAAAAATCAGGTTTAGTAAACGAAAAATCACAAATGTCAGAGAAGTTTAACGGTTTAACACCCGCATTAATTCGCTCAGGATACGCAAGTGCATGGGCAATTGGCGTGCGCATATCGGGGTTACCCATTTGCGCTAAAATAGAACCATCGTGGTACTGCACCATTGAATGAATGATACTTTGTGGATGAATAACCACATCAATATCACTCGCATCACAATTGAATAACCACTTAGCTTCAATAAACTCTAAACCTTTGTTCATCATAGTTGCGGAATCTACTGATATTTTTTGACCCATCGACCAGTTAGGGTGTGCAACGGCTTCACTTACGGTTACATCTTTTAACGTATTTATATCACGCGTTAAAAATGGGCCACCAGAGCCGGTAAGCAAAATTTTACTTACGCCATGTTGCTGTAGTTTTTGATCGCCTTTGGCATTTTGTAACGAAGACGGTAGGCATTGAAAAATTGCATTATGTTCGCTATCTATTGGCAGCAAAGTGGCTTTATGTTGTTTAACTTTATCAATAAACAACTGACCTGACATAACTAAAGATTCTTTATTAGCTAGTAGTACTTTTTTACCCGCTTCAACAGCACTTAATGTAGGTAGTAAACCAGCTGCACCTACAATTGCCGACATTACAATGTCAACATCAGGATGAGCACATAAGTCACTCATTGCTTGCTCACCGTGCATAACAAGAGTTTGGCACTGAGTATTGGCTAAATACGCAGATAATTGCTCTGCGGCCTGCTGGTTAGCCATAATCGCATAAAGCGGTTCATGTTCAATACACAACTCCGCCATTTTCTTTGCATTCTGTCCTGCAGCCAAAACAAAAACATCAAATAGCTCTTTATTGCGCGACACAACATCAAGTGTACTTAAACCAATTGAGCCCGTTGCGCCTAAAATAACCAGCAATTGCTTTTGGCTCATAAACTAAGAGTCCACGCATAGCACATAACAAACATTGGAGCAGCAGCCGTTAAGCTGTCAATTCTATCTAAAATACCGCCGTGTCCTGGTAAACATCGACCGCTATCTTTTAAACCAGCTTCACGTTTAAACATGCTTTCCAGTAAATCACCTACCGCAGAAAACAACGCAATAAATGCTGTCATTATCGCGTACACAGGCCATACAACTAAATCAACATCGGTAAAGTGACAAAATGCTAATACAAAAATAATAGAAGCGACTACACCGCCTGCTAACCCTTCAATTGTTTTATTAGGGCTTACTTTAGGCATTAACTTATGTTTACCAAAACTTTTACCCGTAAAGTAAGCACCCACATCTGCGCTCCATACAATACCGAGTACCACTAAAATTAGCACCGAACCAAAATGAGTTGATTCAGCATATTGCGCGCTACGTAGTGTATTTAGTGCAAGCCATAACGGCACAAGCGTTAATAATCCTGCAATGCCGCGCATAACTAGGCCTTCATTCCACGCTTTAGCCATTTCTGGGTAGCGCCAAATTAAATAGCTAGCAACAATCCACCAAGCAAACGAAAGCGTAAATACGTAATTTGCATCACCGACTAGCTTGCCATTTTCCCATAATGATTCAATAGGCCAATGTAAATTAAGCAAGGCAAGTAAAGCGCCAATAAACACAACAAAGGCAGCACGTTTAAGCTTGTCGCAAAGGCCCATAAATGCAGACCATTCCCATGCGCCTAATAATACAATTGCACCAGCAAAGTAACTAAATAACGTAAGCGGTGTATAAAAAACCAAAGCCAATGCTAATGGAGCTAGCACTAGAGAGGTTAAAATTCGTTGTTTTAACAAAATGTGACCCTTATTCTATTTAGGTTTGAGCGAGTAATTGTTTTATTTGTTCGCCCGTACAACCAAAACGTCGCTCTCTGGCAACGTAACACGCAATGGCCTCAGCAAATGCTGCTTCATTAAAATCTGGCCAAAGTGTCTCGGTAAAGTAAAGTTCTGCATAAGCAACTTGCCATAGTAAAAAATTACTAATACGAACATCGCCACCAGTGCGAATAAGTAAATCAGGTTCTGCCTGATCTGCCATGCTCATATGCTGTGCTAAGCGCTCTTCTGTAATATCTTCTGCGTTTAGTGTGCCCTGCGCAACTTGCAAAGCAAGTTGTTTTGCCGCATTGGCAACATCCCAACGACCACCGTAATTAGCTGCAACATTTAAACGCAACCCGGTGTTATTTTCAGTCAGCTTATGCGCAGCGTCTACCTTGCTACGTAATCCTTCAGAAAATCGTGATAAGTCTCCAATAATGGTCAGTTTTACATTGTTTTTATGAAGCTTTTTAACTTCCTTTGTTAAAACAAATAAGAAAAGCTCCATTAAAGTGTTTACTTCGTCTTCAGGGCGGCGCCAGTTTTCACTACTAAAAGCAAATAAGGTTAACGATTGTATCCCTAATTTAGTACAAAACTGAACAGATTGACGAACTGCGTCTACGCCTTTTTTATGCCCATACACACGAGGTCTATTTCTAGCTTGCGCCCAACGTCCGTTCCCATCCATGATGATAGCAACATGTTTGGGTAAACATTGCTGTGAAATTGTGTCAGCATCTAGAACCATAAATATCGAGTATTCCATAAAAAAACGCCGCCTAGTATACCCTAGACGGCGTTTCAAAACTAATAAAATTAGCTGTTTAGATTTCCATCAATTCTGTTTCTTTAGCAGCTAATAAAGTATCCATTTCTTTAATAAACTTATCAGTAAGCTTTTGAATCGCATCATCCGATTGACGCGCTTCATCTTCAGATATGTCTTTATCTTTTAATAAACCCTTTACATCGCCATTAGCATCACGACGAATGTTACGAATAGCAACACGACCGCCTTCAACTTCGCCACGTACAATTTTGATTAGGTCTTTACGACGCTCTTCTGTAAGTGGAGGAAGTGGTACGCGAATAACAGTACCTGCCGACATAGGGTTTAAACCTAAGTCAGATGCCATAATTGCTTTTTCAACAGCTTGCGCTAAAGACTTATCAAATACACCAATAGCAAGTGTACGAGAATCTTCAATTGTTACGTTAGCAACTTGGTTTAAAGGCGTTGGTGCACCGTAGTACGACACCATAATGCCATCTAGGATTGCAGGATGTGCACGGCCAGTACGAATTTTAGATAATTGGCTACCTAGTGCAGTTACACTTTTTTGCATGCGCGCTTGCGCGTCTTTTTGAATATCGTTAATCACGGTTTAATCCTAATTATTTGATTATTTCATCTGAGGCTTGTGAAGAAATAAGTGTACCTTCTTCTTCACCCATAATTACGCGTTTTAGCGCGCCTGATTTATTCATGTTAAATACGCTCAATGGCATATTGTGATCGCGGGCTAGAGTAAATGCCGCTAAATCCATAACTTTTAATTCTTTTTCAATGATTTCATTGTAGCTTAAGTGGGTATAAAGCGTCGCATCTGGGTTTTTAACAGGGTCATCACTGTATACGCCATCAACCTTAGTCGCTTTAATTACTGTATCCGCTTCAATTTCGATACCGCGTAAACATGCTGCAGAATCGGTAGTAAAAAATGGGTTACCAGTACCCGCTGCAAAAATGACTACGCGACCAGTTTTCAATAAACTAATTGCTTCAGCCCAGTTATAAGCGTCACATACACCATTAAGCGGAATAGCCGACATAAGACGACAATTTACAAATGCACGGTGTAGCGCATCACGCATTGCAAGGCCGTTCATAACAGTTGCAAGCATACCCATGTGATCGCCTACTACGCGATTCATACCTGCTTCTGCAAGTGATCCACCGCGTAAAAAGTTACCTCCACCAATAACTAAACCCACTTCTACGTCGAGCTCTACTAGCTCTTTAATTTCTTGTGCCATACGGTCTAAAACTTTAGGATCGATGCCGAAGCCTTCGTCTCCCATTAAAGCTTCACCACTTAATTTGAGAAGAACACGTCTAAAAATAGGTTTGCGATTGATAGTCATAGTATTGGGGCCAACTTTTATTGAATTATGGATAAAAAATAACCGCGCTTATGTTAAACATAAAAGCGCGGTTATTTTAAAGAATTTCTAGCTGCGAAGCAAAACCAAATAGTACTTTAATTGCATCTAATTTCATTATCCTTCACAAATAGTAATCTTACTTAGCTTTAGCAGCAGCAATTTGAGCAGCAACTTCAGCAGCAAAATCTTCTTCTTTCTTCTCGATACCTTCACCAACTTCTACACGTACGAAGCTAGTAACTGTTGCGTTTTTCTCTTTAAGAATATCGCCAACAGTTTTCTTAGGCTCCATGATGAAAGCTTGACCAGTAAGAGAAACCTCACCAGTGAATTTTTTCATGCGGCCAACAACCATCTTCTCAGCGATTTCAGCAGGCTTGCCTTCATTCATCGCGATTTCGATTTGTACTTGCTTTTCTTTAGCAACAACGTCAGCTGGTACATCTGAAGGTGTTAAGTATTCAGGGCTAGATGCAGCAACGTGCATTGCAACGTGCTTAAGTGTTTCTTCATCAGCAACACCCGCAACAACAACACCGATACGATCGCCATGACGGTACTCAACTAGGTTTTCACCCGTTACGTACTGTAAACGACGTACATTGATGTTTTCGCCAATTTTAGTAACTAGCTCAACACGGTCTTCTTCAAACTTAGCTTGTAAGTCTTCGATAGAGATAGTGTCAGCAATTGCAGCGTCAGCAACTTTGTTAGCAAATGCTAAGAAGCTTACGTCTTTTGCAACGAAATCTGTTTGACAGTTAACTTCTACTAGTACTGCAACACCCGCGTTTTGCTTGATGATGATAGTACCTTCAGCAGCAATGTTACCTGCTTTTTTAGCAGCTTTAGCAGCGCCACTTTTACGCATGTTTTCAATCGCTAACTCGATGTCGCCATCAGTCTCAGTTAACGCTTTTTTACAATCCATCATGCCAGCGCCTGTGCGCTCGCGTAATTCTTTAACTAGGGCAGTAGTTACAGCCATTAGTAAATCCTCAAATCTGAAATCAGGTTAGATAAGCGGGTTACCCGCTCGACAAGAATAGCAAGTCTTCACCTTAAAAAGATGAAGACTTGATGACAGCTAATTACTCAGCTTCAACGAAATCGTCTTTCTCAGCTTGAGCAACGATGTTATTCTCGCGACCTTCAGTAATAGCAGCTGCAACAGCGCTAGTGTAAAGGCTTACAGCACGGATAGCATCATCGTTACCAGGTACGATGTAATCAACACCGTCTGGGTTAGAGTTAGTATCTACGATTGCAACAACTGGAATACCTAGGTTGTTTGCTTCACGGATAGCAATGTGCTCGTGGTCAGCATCGATAACGAAAAGCGCGTCTGGAAGACCGCCCATGTTTTTGATACCACCAAGGCTCTTTTCAAGCTTTTCCATTTCGCGGTTAAGCGTTAACGTTTCTTTCTTAGTTAATTTCTCGAAAGTTCCGTCTTGGCTTTGTGCTTCAAGGTCTTTAAGACGCTTGATTGATTGACGTACAGTTTTCCAGTTAGTCAACATACCACCTAACCAACGGTGATTTACGAAGAACTGGTCGCTTTCTAAAGCAGCTGATTTAACTGCGTCGCTTGCTGCGCGCTTAGTACCAACGAAAAGAACTTTACCTTTGTTTGCTGCAGCACTTGATAAAAACTTAAGTGCGTCGTTGAACATTGGTACAGTTTGCTCAAGGTTGATGATATGTACACGGTTACGTGTGCCGAAGATGAAAGGCTTCATCTTAGGGTTCCAGTAACGTGCTTGGTGACCAAAGTGAACACCAGCTTGAAGCATATCGCGCATTGAAACGTTTGCCATTTTATAGATCCTCTATAGTTGTTTAGGGTTAGGCCTCCACATATCCCATAGCACCAACACCGAAGTAATTAAACTTCAAATGCACCCAAGTGTATGTGACGATACGTGTGTGTGTTAAAATAAAATTGTGTTTGCCTTAAATACAAAAAATCATTTAAGAATTTATTTGTAAAAAGACGGCGCGCTTTATACCATATTAAAATTAAATACTCAACGTCGCGTGCAAAATTTGTTCGGCGATAAATGTTAAAAACTCAACTTTGGAGCCTCAATGAGCGCTATTATCAAGACCCCTGAAGAAATAGAGAAAATGCGCGTAGCTGGGCGCTTAGCGGCCGATGTACTTGAAATGATCGGCCCTCATGTAGTGCCAGGTGTTACCACCGATGAGCTAAATACACTTTGTCATGATTATATTGTTAATGTGCAACAAGCAATCCCTGCTCCGTTAAATTATCATGGCTTTCCAAAATCAGTTTGTACGTCAGTTAATCATGTTATTTGTCACGGAATTCCAAATGACAAAGCATTAAAAGAAGGCGACAGTGTAAATATCGACGTAACTGTCATTAAAGATGGTTACCACGGCGACACATCTAAAATGTTCCACGTTGGTACACCAAACATTCAAGCTAAGCGTCTTGCAGAAGTAACACAAGAAAGCTTATACCTTGCTATTAAAATGGTAAAACCAGGTGTGCGCTTGGGTGATATTGGCTCAGCAATTCAAAAATATGCAGAGAGCTTTAACTACTCAATTGTACGTGAATATTGCGGCCACGGTATCGGCGCAGGATTTCATGAAGAACCACAAATAATGCATTACGGTAAAGCCGGTACTGGCGAAGCCTTAAAAGCAGGTATGTGTTTAACTATTGAACCTATGGTTAATGCGGGTAAACGCCAATGTAAGCTTCTTAAAGATGATTGGACAGTAGTAACACGCGACCGTAGTTTGTCTGCACAGTGGGAACATACTTTATTAGTGACTGAAAATGGTGTTGAAATTTTAACGCTACGATCAGATGATACTATCGACAGGATTATCGAACACTAATAAAAACCGAACCATTTGATAAAAATACTTATCAAAATAAAGGTTCAACAAGGAGCCAGCCCACGTGGCATTACCCAACAAAGTAAAAAAGTTGCTTAGCGATGCTGAGCAACTTAATGATTATCGCGATTGTTCTAGCTATTTTTATAAATGGCTACATAACGAGTTTTCTAAACAACCGGTTGGGAATTTAATTAATGCCCGGGCTGAGTTTATTGACCGCCTACTCATAAAGCTGTTTCATGTTTACGACTTAGCGCATGAGCCTGATTTAGCGCTAATTGCTGTAGGCGGATACGGACGTGGCGAGCTACATCCCTACTCCGATATCGACTTTTTATTGCTTGTAACTAAACCGCCAAGTGAAGAAATATGCGAAAAAATAGGCCAGTTTGTCACCATGCTATGGGATCTCAACTTAGAGATTGGCCACAGCGTGCGCACCATAGAACAAGCCATTGAGCAAAAACGCGAAGACGTTACTTTTGCCACCAGCTTGCTCGAAAGCCGCCTTATTTTTGGTAACCACATTGAGTTTGAAAAACTCAAGATGCATATTCTTGAAACACCCGTATGGCGCTCTGGTGAATTTTTTACTGCTAAAGTTCAAGAGCAAAACTTACGCCACAGAAAGTGCCACGGCACCGCGTATAACCTTGAGCCAAACATTAAAGAAAACCCCGGTGGTCTGCGCGATTTACAAACCATTATTTGGGTTGCAAAAAAGCACTTTAGAACAGAAACCCTGCAAGAATTAATAAGCCACGGATATTTAACTCACGAAGAGTTTCAAGAGCTTTCAGAGTGCCTAGAAAACCTATGGAATATTCGCTTTGCGCTGCATTTAGCAGCAGGTCGAGCCGAAAACCGTTTATTGTTTGATCATCAACCGCAAGCCGCCGAAATTTTAGGTTTTGGTAGCGACGGTAAAGCGTCTGTTGAGCGTATGATGAAACGCTTATTTAGAATAATGAGCCGCGTGCGCGAGCTTAACCAAATGCTACTTTCATACTTTGAACAAAGTATAATGCCCGAAAGTAGTGAAAAAACGGTGATAGAACTCGACAGAAACTTTGAACAAGTGGGCCATCAAATACGCGTAAAAGATCCGTCGGTATTTTTTAGGCGCGACCAACTCTTTGTATTGTTTGAGCACATAGCCGATAACCCAGCAATAACCCATATTTACCCAAGTACTATTCGTACTATTCGCCAGGTGCGCCGTCGTTTATTGGGCGATTTGCAAGATTACGCAGCCTGTCGCGAAGCCTTTTTACGCTTAGTTAAACACCCTAATGGCATGGGACGCGCATTTACGCTTATGCACAAGCACGGCATGCTTGCCGCCTACTTACCACAGTGGCGTAATATATTTGGGCAAATGCAGTTTGATTTATTTCATGCCTATACCGTAGATGAGCACACCCATAAGTTAATCAAAAATATTTACGAATACTTTGATAAAACAGGTATTAGCGAGTTTCCTATTTGTAGTGAAATAGTCACTCGAATGGATAAACCAGAGCTACTTTATTTAGCGGGTATATTTCATGATATTGCTAAAGGCCGAGGTGGCGACCATTCAGAACTTGGCGCTGTTGATGCCATAGCTTTTGCTAAATTGCATGGTTTTTCATCGGCTGATGCTAAACTAGTAGCATGGCTTGTAAGTAATCATTTACTTATGTCGGTTACCGCACAGCGTAAAGATATTAACGACCCAGCTGTAATAAAAGACTTTGCAACACGTATTAAAACAGAGCGCCAACTCGACTATTTATATTGTTTAACGGTTGCCGACATACGTGCAACCAACGACAACTTATGGAACGATTGGAAAAACACCCTACTGCGTGAGCTTTATTTACACACGCAACGCGCACTGCGCTTAGGGCTCGAAAACCCAATGGATCAACGCGACCAAATTCGCGACAAAAAGCATCAAGCTAAACAGCGTCTTCTTAATTTAGGTTATCAAGAGGAACAAATTGATTTAATTTGGAGCCGCTTTAAAGCCAACTATTATACCGCTTTTAGCGAACAGCAAATATCATGGCAAACCGAGCATTTATTAAATAGCCCCGATTTAAGCCAACCCAGTGTTATTGTGTCTAACAAAGCGATGCATGGCGGTACGCAAGTATTTGTGTACAGCCCTTACTCTGGCGCACTATTTGCCCGATTAGTGAGTGTGATTGGCTCTAAAAAAGCACAAATACAACACGCCCAAGTACTAACCACAAAAGACGGTTATATACTGTTTAGCTTTGTAATACTTGAAGTGAGCGGCGACCCTATAGCCAGTGGTAGAGCGCAATCAATTAAACGTGGGCTTGAGCAAGCACTAAGCGATCCGCGTAAAAAAATTCGCTTTAAAAAGAGCCGAACTCAACGCTTTAAAGATTTTAATATTAAACCTAAAATTGTACTGCGCCCACATGCACGCAAAGACCGTAGCTTAATAGAAATTCAAGCCGTCGATATACAAGGTTTACTAACCAAAATAGCCGAAGTTTTCCAAGCGCATTTACTACACATTCACGCAGCCCGTATTACAACGGTAGGTGAACGTGCCGAGGATTTCTTTGTTGTATCAAATAACGAATACCAAGCGCTGACTGATGAAGAGCAAGCAAAAATTCATCAGGCATTACGTAAAAAATTCAACGCCGAAACAGAATAGAGGACACACATGTCAGATTTAAAAACGATGATCGAAAACGCATGGGACAACCGCGATAGCATTAGCCCAAGCACAGTATCAAACGACGTAAAACAAGCTATTATCGACGCACTTGATTTACTTGATAGCGGCGCAGCACGTGTTGCTGAAAAAATATCGGGTGAATGGGTTGTACACCAGTGGCTTAAAAAAGCAGTGTTACTGTCGTTTCGTATTCGCGACAACCAACCAATGAACGATGGCGTAAACCAGTTTTACGACAAAGTACCGCTTAAATTTAGCGACTACACCCCAGAGCAGTTTCAGCAAGGCGGTATGCGCGTAGTACCAAACGCAGTAGCACGTAAAGGCAGCTTTGTAGGTAAAAACGTTGTACTTATGCCATCGTACGTAAACATTGGCGCATACGTTGACGACGGCACCATGGTTGATACATGGGCGACTGTAGGCTCGTGTGCACAAATTGGTAAGAACGTACATTTATCAGGTGGCGTTGGCATAGGCGGCGTTTTAGAGCCTCTACAAGCTAACCCAACTATCATTGAAGACAACTGCTTTATTGGCGCACGTTCTGAAATTGTTGAAGGCGTAATCGTTGAAGAAGGCGCTGTAATTTCAATGGGCGTTTACATCAGCCAAAGCACCCGTATTTATGACCGAGAAACCGGCGAAATTCACTACGGCCGCGTACCAGCAGGCGCAGTAGTTGTACCAGGCGCACTACCGTCAAAAGATGGCACTCACAGCCTATACGCTGCGATCATCGTGAAAAAAGTAGATAAACAAACACGTGAAAAAGTAGGCATAAACGCCCTACTCCGCTCAATCGATGAGTAATCGTAGGTTGGGTTGAGTGAAACGAAACCCAACGATACTTTGAAGTTAAGTGTTTTAGCTAAACTTTAATTGTATATAGAAAGCTCTAAGCCCTTTGGTTTGGAGCTTTTTTATAGTCTTAAACTTGGATAACCTTTAATTCATACATGTATAACCTCTGCAATATCCTCTAGTGATCCTAACTCTATAAAAAAAGGCTTTAAATCAAATTGACTTGAACTCCTATTTCTTAATATGCATCTATGTTCCCTTTGATATGCGTAACGGAGTTTTTCAAGTTAGTTGTCGCATCAAATTAAATTTTATGCCGCCCGCATTGCTTCTTTTTTCTCTGGATTTAA
>NZ_JADYXN010000188.1:0-635 GCF_015864285.1 Pseudoalteromonas sp. NZS100_1 | reverse complement strand
CATTGCTGTCATGTTACTTACTGGATTGAGAAAATAAGGGGCTGATAAGGGTCCAAAAGCCCTGATTTGAGCGCGGGCTAAGTAGTTGATGGTAACATCAACTCGGAATGGCCTTGCGCTAATCAAGCAATATGAAGGCTGCAAACTAACCGCATATCTCTGCCCGGCTAAAGTCTGGACTATCGGCTGGGGTAGAACGACAAACGTAAAACAGGGCGATACTTGCACTCAGGCACAGGCAGACGCTTGGCTGAATGAGGAATACGACGCCTTTGAAAAGAAGGTCCGTGCGCTCGTAAAGGTGCCGGTTACGGCTAACCAGCTTGGGGCGCTTGTCAGCTTCGCATATAATGTCGGTGTCGGCGCGCTGGGTTCGTCCACGCTCTTGAAGCTGCTCAACGCGAAGAACTATGTCGGGGCCGCTGGACAGTTTGCGCGCTGGAACAAGGCCGGGGGCAAAGTCCTCAACGGCCTGACAAAGCGCCGTGCGTCCGAAGCTGCGCTGTTCGTGAAATCGTAATGGCTATCTCGACCGCATCCGCGAAAGCGAAGGGCCGTGCGTTACAGCAGAAGGTGCGTGACGCGATCTTAGCCAAATATCCTGACCTGACCGCAGACGATGTGCGCTCGACGCC
>NZ_JADYXN010000187.1:0-638 GCF_015864285.1 Pseudoalteromonas sp. NZS100_1 | reverse complement strand
GGGCATGCAGCCTGTCAGCAATGGGCGGGGAGTGGAGACGCGGAATGATCCGTAGTGGCGGAACGGAGCGGGGCGGACTGGCAGTCGCATCCGTTATGGTGCGACCTTTGGCCGGGACAGCGGGGCAGGGGGGATGCTACATGGACGGAACGCCCAGATTCATTCCCATCCCAGGATCATTGACCTTGCACGCCATGTCGCCGCAGCCGCCCCATTATGAAGAGCAATATCTCGACCTGATGCGCCATATCTGGCGCCATGGCGACGAGCGGATCGACCGCACCGGCGTTGGCACCCGATCGATCCTGGGCGCGACCCTGCGATTCTCGCTGGCCGACGATGCGGTGCCGCTGCTCACCACCAAGCGGGTCTATTGGAAGGTCGCCGCGCGCGAGATGCTGTGGTTCCTGACCGGCGACACCAATATCCGCGAACTAGTGAAGCAGAATGTCCATATCTGGACCGACTGGCCGCTCGACAGTTACCGCAAGGCGACCGGCGAGGATATCGACCGCGACGCGTTCGAGGCGCGAATCATCGAGGATGAAGCCTTTGCCCGGCAATGGGGTGATCTCGGTCCGGTCTATGGCGCCCAATGGGTGAACTGGCCGCGCTACGAGCCGGCCGGCGACGGCCTG
>NZ_JADYXN010000186.1:0-639 GCF_015864285.1 Pseudoalteromonas sp. NZS100_1 | reverse complement strand
CGGCAATCCGCCTTCCAGCGTGCCGGTCAGGCTGTCGAGCATGCCGGCGGTGATGTGCGGCACCCCGGCCATGATGAAGATATTGCCGTGGCGAATGCCCGGCGCGCCCGACATCCGGTTTTCGATGAGGTCGGCGCCCGCCGGCACCCGCGCCATGCGCAGCCGCGCGTCGGTAAGGCCCCCACGCGTGACATAATAGCGCTCCAATATCGCCCGCGCCTCCGGATGAATCTCGACGCCGACGCCCAGCGCCGCCGCGATCGCATCCACCGTGATATCGTCATGGGTCGGGCCGATGCCGCCGGTGGTGAAGAGATAGTCGTTGCGGGCACGCAATATGTTGACCGCCTCAACGATCGCGTCCTGCACATCGGGCACCACCCGCACCTCGCGCAGGCGGATGGCTTGGACATTGGGCCAGGTGGCGATCTGCGCGACATTCTTGTCCTGGATGCGGCCGGACAGGATTTCATCGCCGATCACGATCACGGCGGCGGTCCAGATACGGTCGCTCATGCCAGCGGCTCAGCACGGGCGGCAAGCGCCATCAGCCGGGCCAGCCGATCGGGCGGCAATATGTCCGCCGGCTTGTAGCTCGCCTCGAAGACCGGCACGTCGGCGGGCAAGGCGGTCCAGTCC
>NZ_JADYXN010000185.1:0-640 GCF_015864285.1 Pseudoalteromonas sp. NZS100_1 | reverse complement strand
GTTCACTTTCCTTCTCATCTAATCCACAATGTTCGCTCGTGTCTCCACCCTCCTTTGCCTCGCCCTCTACGCCACTGCCAGCGCCATCCCCCGCCGCAGTGAATACGAGAGCCAGTGCAACACCGGCTCCGTCCAGTGCTGCAATTCCGTCCAGAACGCTGACAGCCAGCACGTTGGTCTCCTCGCTGCTCTCCTCGAGTAGAAGTTCCTGTGGTAAGAGGAGCAGTGGTGCCGGAGGAAGTGCCAGAGGTCGTGGGCCTAGTGGATGTGCCGGTAGTAGTGGTAGGGGCAGAAGTCGGCGTCGACGTCGGGGTAGAGGTAGGGGTCGGCGTCGATGTCGGAGTAGACGTAGGCGTACCAGATGTGGGGCTGGAAGTACCGGAAGAAGTTTCGGAAGAAGTTTCAGAAGCGCCGCCGGAGCTCGTAGGGTCTTTTCCGACACAGCTCGAATCCGAACCGGAGTTGATAGTGAACGGGGCGGAGTTGGCTGTTGTACCAGTGCTATCGCGGAGAGTGAGGCCGATGGATGTACCAGCGGCGATGTTCACGGTCCATGTGTAGGAATTGCCGTTTTGTACGCCCAAGTCAATGAGGGGAGAGGCGCCGGGCTGGCTACCAGGAAGGATACTCAAGAAGTAAG
>NZ_JADYXN010000184.1:0-641 GCF_015864285.1 Pseudoalteromonas sp. NZS100_1 | reverse complement strand
AGGTATTCCAGAGCGGGAATGTACTGTTTTCTGAACTCTGTTAGAGTATCTTTCAAAAGTATGTGTTTGGAGGATAGATTGATAGAGAAAGCCACTGGACATACAGTTCTGCCATCAGGATAAGTGAATAGATGCTTAAACCTGCAGCGCCCTGCAGTGAATTACCCAACGCGTACACGCTCCACCAAAGTATTTCTTGTATCCAAGAGAAAAACACGTTTAGATCCATGGACTCTGTGGAACATCACGTGAAATGAGGCTGTTTCTTGAAAGTGCAACAGAATCGAAGCTAGAGTTTGAGTGTTCATCACCAAGTTCCTTTCTCCTTTGTATACATGAGAAGAATTCCTTGAAATCACTGCGCAATAACATGGTTTGTAAAAGACGTGTGTTAATCTAACTCTGACTGGAGCACTTTAAACGCTCTTTCAATGTTCATTACTATTGAAAGGTGGAGAGGCACAATGTCCCTGGGAACATACTGGTTTCACCCATCTTTTTGAAGTATTTTTCTAAAATATCTCCTTTGGGACTGTTTCTTAGCAAAGACTACGTAAATGAACTTTCGCTCAGACAATGAGTGAAGAAGCAGACACCAATATATCCTCATCCACCAGAGTAAGCCAGAATGCGGTAGTTTC
>NZ_JADYXN010000183.1:0-641 GCF_015864285.1 Pseudoalteromonas sp. NZS100_1 | reverse complement strand
CGGGCCATGTCGCGACCGGCATGACCATCTATTGGCTCGTCTGGGCGGGGATGCTGCTCAGCGGCATCGGCTGGGGGCTGACCGAGGCGGCGATCAATCCGCTGACCGCGCAGCTCTACCCCGACGACACCACCCACCGGCTAAACGTGCTCCACGCCTGGTTCCCCGGCGGCATCATCGTCGGCGGGCTCCTCGGCTTCTTCCTCTCGGCCGCCTTGCCGTGGCAGGGCATCATGGCGCTGGTGATGGTCCCCGCCGCCGCGACGGTCGTGATCGCCCTGACCACAACCTTCCCGCCGCCGCTGCGTGAGCAAAGCGGCGTCAGCTTCGGCGCGATGATGGGCGAAGTGTTTCGCCGGCCAAGCTTCTTCATCTGGTTCGGCGCGATGTTCCTGACCGCGGCGTCCGAACTGGCGCCCGGCCAGTGGATCGACGTCGCGCTATCCAACCGCGTCGGCATGCGCGGCATCCTGCTGCTCGTCTATGTCAACGCGCTGATGTTCATATTCCGTCATTTCGCGGGCCGGCTCGCCAACAAGATCTCGAACCCCGGCCTGCTGTGGGTATCGAGCCTGCTCGCCGCGATCGGCCTGTTCATGCTGTCGCAGGCACAGTCGCCCGCCTCCGCCATTCTCGCCTCC
>NZ_JADYXN010000182.1:0-642 GCF_015864285.1 Pseudoalteromonas sp. NZS100_1 | reverse complement strand
ATGAGCAAGATGCATCTGGTGATGGGCGGCCGCGTAACCAACCCGCAGACGCTGGAATTCCAGGACCTGAGCAAGGTCGACCTGGTTGGCGTCTTCCCCGACTATGCCTCGGCCGAAAAGGCCTGGCGCGGCGCGGCGCAGCGCACCGTCGATGACGCCGAAATGCGTTATGTGATCGTCCATCTGCACCGCCTGCTGGAGCCTGAGCTGCCGGCAGCCTGATGGCCCGTTTCGGGCGAGACCGGATCATGCCCCGGTTTCGCCCGAACACAGTTTATCGAATGATCAATTGATAGCCTGGGGCCGTTTGCGGAAGCGCCAGCGCAGCAAGGGCCGGGTCAAGGCCAGCCCTGCCAGGAAGCCGCCGATATGCGCGGCAATCGCGATCTGACCCAGATCGCCCAATCCCCCCGCCGTCGCCACGCCGATCATCAGCTGGATCGCGATCCACGCGGCCGCCAGCCACAGCACCCGCACGAAATTGGCCGACAACGGCCCGATCCGCCGCACCTGTTGCTGGCTGTAGAGCAGCGCATAGGTAGCAATGATAGCAGAAATGGCGCCACTCGCCCCGACCATCGGATTGATCGATTCCGGCGTAATCGCCCATTGCGCGAAGCAGGCGGCATAGGCGCCGGCGAC
>NZ_JADYXN010000181.1:0-642 GCF_015864285.1 Pseudoalteromonas sp. NZS100_1 | reverse complement strand
GAATATGCCGGTATCTTCGCGAACGACGACAAGCTTGCCGCCGATCTGCTGGCCGCGGGTGAGGCGAGCAACAACAAGCTGTGGCGCTTCCCGCTGTCGGCCGCCTACGACAAGCTGATCGACAGCCCGATCGCCGACATGAAGAATATCGGTCCGCGCTTCGCCGGCTCGATCACCGCTGCCCAGTTCATCAAGCGCTTCGTCAACGAAGGCGTGAAGTGGGCGCATCTCGACATTGCCGGCATGGGCTGGTCGGACAAGCCCGGCGCCACCGCCGACAAGGGCGCGACCGGCTATGGCGTGCGCCTGATCGACCAGCTGGTGGCCGACAAGTTCGAGCGCTGAAGCCGGTGCAGGTCGACTTCTACCAGCTGAGCCGCGATCCCGTGGAAGGGGTGCTGCCCGCGATCGCGGCACGCATCCTGGGCATGGGCGCGCGGCTGCTGGTGGTGGCCGACGAACCGGAACGGCTGGCCCGCATATCGGCGGGCCTGTGGGCGGGGCCACCCGAAAGCTTCCTGGCCAATGGCCTGGCAGGCGACGGGGTGGACGCCGCCCAGCCGGTGCTGCTGGCGCAGAGCTGTGACGCTGCCAATGGCGCCAGGCATATCGCGCTGGCGGACGGTGTATGGCGCGAGGAGG
>NZ_JADYXN010000180.1:0-644 GCF_015864285.1 Pseudoalteromonas sp. NZS100_1 | reverse complement strand
GTCGCAGCGATGCAACTGACGCACTAGAGCTTCATTGACCTCGCTACTGGTAAAGTCGAAGCCGGCCAGATCGCGATAGACAGGGAAGCGCGCGATCTTGAGCTGATAGGCCACAGACCGAACCTCCCGTTCTGCTGTCTCGGCTTTGAGCAACTGGGAGAGGATCGGGATGGCGGCTTCGAAGGCTGGAGATCCCTGTTCCATGAGATCGGTGACGGCCTGCGCCATGCCATGCATCTTGAGGCTGCGGAGCATGACGACGATGGCGCCGCTGGCAGGGTCATGACGCATGACGCTTCTCCTTGCGCAGATCATCATAGCGTTCGACATTGGCCATCGGCTCGCTGACCAGTTTGAGCGCCTGGGGCGCCGTCACCGGCGGCGTGGAGATCGGTTTTCCGTCGACCAGCCTATAGAGCAGATTGAGGATATGGGTCTTGGTCGGAACGCCAGCCTCCAGCGCCATGGTGACCGCCGTCAGCACCAGTTGCTCATCATGATGAAGAACCAGCGCCAGTATTTCGACCATTTCCCTGTCGCCGCCGGGATTGCGCAACAGATGTCGCTGCAGACGCTGGAACGCATCGGGTAGCTCAAGGAAGGGCGCACCGTTGCGCAGGGCGCCGGGCTTGCGCTGCACGACC
>NZ_JADYXN010000179.1:0-645 GCF_015864285.1 Pseudoalteromonas sp. NZS100_1 | reverse complement strand
CAGTCATTGACGGCAATGCGCACCGCATCGCCCTCCGCGCTCCAATAGCCTGCGCCCTTGTATGGTAGGATGGTCGCCAAAATGACCTTGATATTGCGGTCATGCGCCCGCGCGATCATCTGGCGATAGGCGCCGATGACGGTCTGCGGCGTCAGCATCGGGCGCTTGTCGCGCGCCGCCCCGCCTAGGTCATTCACCCCTTCCAGGATGACGACATGGGTGACGCCCGGCACTGCCAGCACATCGCTGTCGAACCGGGCCAGCGCACTATAGCCGTCCGCCTCGCTCAGCAGCCGGTTGGCGCTGATCCCGGCATTGGCGACGCCGACGCTTTTACGCCCGGCTTTCTGCAGCCGCTCGGCCAGCAGGTCGGGCCAGCGCCGGTTGCTGTCGGGGGTGGCGCGCACGCCGTCGGTGATGGAATCGCCCAGCGTCACGATCGCCGTGCCGCGCTTCGCATTGTCGACTTCGACCGCGGAAATCACCACGCGCGGCCCGATGACGGTCGGGCTGGTCAGCGTCTGCGCACCGGTCTGGTCGCCCGGCGCGGTCCAGGTCGTCGCCGCCGAATAGCTGTGGACGGTCGCATCCGCCGCGCCCTGCGGCAAATGGATGGAAATGCTGATCCGGGTCAGCGGCTTGACC
>NZ_JADYXN010000018.1:0-93883 GCF_015864285.1 Pseudoalteromonas sp. NZS100_1 | reverse complement strand
AAGTGGTGTGAGCCATTAAGCTAACTTGTACTAATTACCCGTGAGGCTTAACCATACAACGCCAAACGCGTTTTATGTGATAGTGAAACAAGCGAAGAAGTTAATATAACTAAAGTAGATATTTACTGAAAGACTTAAAAAATATTATCAGATATTTTCCAAATTCAGTTAGTGCGCAGAAATACGTATTAACGCCCAAATTTGCTTGGTGACAATAGCGTTTTGGACCCACCTGACTCCATGCCGAACTCAGTAGTGAAACGAAACAGCGCCGATGATAGTGTAGCATTTGCTATGTGAAAGTAGGACATTACCAGGCTTCAAATTGTAGAGAGCCCGAATCTAACGATTCGGGCTTTTTTACGTCTGTAGAAAAGTGAAATGCGTGCAATTAATGCACACTACATCAACACCTAGCACGTAGGGCGGGCGAGCATAGCGACTCCCAACGTTAAAATCACATCGAGAATAGCTACAGTGTTCTTATTTCACGAGCTGGGTTACCCGCTACTACAGTATTAGGCATTACATTTTTAGTAACCACAGCACCCGCACCCAGAATACTATTTTCACCAATACTCACACCCGCTAAAATAATTACACCTGCGCCAATCCATACGTTATTACCTATTAGGATAGGTGCTGCAAAGTTTTCTTTATTTAGCCTTTCTGCTGGATTAGTAGCATGTGACACAGCAAGTAGCTGAACGTTCGGGCCTATTAAGCAGTCATCACCCATGGTGATTGAGTGATTGGCTAATGGCGAGTCGAGAAGTGTACAATTAATATTTATAAAAGTACGATCACCAATAACGATTTGATTACCGTAATCGCAATGAAAGCCTGATTCTATAATTACACCATCACCCGACTTTAAAAATAACTCCTTGATACGTTTTAAGTTTCCTTTACTTGGGCTCTTATTAAATAAACGGCAAGTTTCACCAGCTTGCTTTCGCTGTGCCAAGTATTCTTTATTGATACTGTTAAATGACTGCATTGTATTTATCTTTATAACTTAATTGGTTATAGCTTACCGTACTTTTAGTTTTATTATTATTAGAATAAAGCTGTGTTTTTTTTGCTCGTTCACTTGCCATTTAGGTTGTTTCGTTTAAAATCGCATAACTTTCGAAACGAAACTTAATTCACGAGCTTTATGACTAAACGAAACACACAACAGCGTCGTCACAATATACTGGTTCAGGTTAATGAACTAGGTGAAGTAGTTGTTGAAAAGTTAGCTGAGCAGTTTCAAACATCAGAAGTAACCATTCGAAAAGATTTAACCTCGCTTGAAAAAAGTGGCTTATTACTTCGCCGCTACGGTGGTGCTATAGCACTACCTAAAGAAATTGTTAGCGATGAAGTAGATTCAAAGCGCAAGGTCGCAATAGCAAAAGCGGCGGCCTCACTTATAAACGATCATAATCGCATTATTATTGATAGCGGACGCACTACAGCAGCGATGATCCCTGAACTTGCCAATAAACGTGGGCTCGTTGTTATGACCAATGCGATTAAAGTCGCTAGTCGTTTATTGGCACTTGAGAACGAGCCGACACTTTTGATGACCGGTGGAACCTGGGATCCACATTCTGAGTCATTTCAGGGGCAAGTTGCCGAAAACGTATTATGTTCTTACGACTTTGATCAGCTTTTTATTGGTGCTGACGGTATAGATGTAAAGCGCGGGACAACGACCTTTAATGAGTTAGTTGGTTTGAGCCAAGTTATGGCAAAAGCCGCTCGTGAAGTAATTGTAATGGTTGAATCAGATAAGATTGGCCGAAAAATACCAAATTTAGAATTACCGTGGAAAATAGTAACCACATTAATAACCGACAATGGCTTAGCAGACGATAAACGCAAAGCAATTGAGGCGTGTGGTGTAAAACTAATTTGCGCAGAGATTATACAATAGCTACTAAGTAGCAAGTATTTAAAAAATTAATGGAGACACTATGTGTGGAATAGTTGGGGCAGTTGCAGAACGTCCAGTAAACAAAATTTTAGTTGAAGGCCTTAAGCGTCTTGAATACCGTGGTTATGACTCAGCAGGCGTAGCCTTGCTTGATGGCAACACACTTAATACTGTTAAAGCAGTAGGTAAAGTAGTTAACGTAGAAGCTGCGCTAGAAAAAGCAGGCGTTAGCGGTCATACAGGTATTGCACACACACGCTGGGCAACACACGGTAGCGTTACAGAAGCAAATGCACACCCACATGTATCAAACAACCAATTAGCACTTGTTCACAATGGTATTATTGAAAACCACGCTACGCTTCGTGCAGCATTAAAAGCTGATGGTTACGAATTTTTATCAGACACTGATACAGAAGTAATGGTGCATTTAATTCACCAACTTCGTAAGCAACACACAACGTTACTTGCATCAGTACAAGCAGCTGTTAAACAGTTTGAAGGCGCATTTGGTACCGTTGTATTTGATAAAGATAACGACAACGAAATTATTGTAGCGCGCTCAGGTAGCCCTCTTGTTATAGGTTTAGGCCTTGGCGAAAACTTTATTGCGTCTGATCAATTAGCATTATTACCTGTTACTCGCAGCTTCATCTTTTTAGAAGAAGGCGACGTAGCACGTATTACACGTGACACAGTAGAAATTTTTGATGCAGACGGTAACGCAGTTGAGCGTGAAGTTATTGAATCAAACATTACGCAAGATGCATCAGGTAAAGGCGATTACCGTCACTACATGCTAAAAGAAATTTACGAGCAGCCACTTGCTGTACGTAATACCCTTGAAGGACGTTTAAACGACGACCGCGTAGCAATTGATGCCTTTGGCGACAGCGCTCAGCAAATATTTAAAGATGTAAAACACGTACAAATTATTGCCTGTGGTACGTCTTACCATTCAGGTATGGTTGCACGTTACTGGCTTGAGCAGTTTGCCGGTGTTAGTTGTAATGTAGAAATAGCTTCTGAATTTAGATACCGTCAGTCGTTTGTACATGAAAACAGCCTACTTGTTACTATTTCTCAATCGGGTGAAACAGCCGATACACTAGCTGCATTACGCCTAGCTAAAGAGCAAGGTTACATGGCATCAATGACCATTTGTAACGTACCTGGATCATCGCTTGTACGCGAATCAGACCTTGCCTTTATGACTAAAGCGGGCGCTGAAATTGGCGTTGCATCTACTAAAGCGTTTACTACACAATTAGTTGGTTTGTTAATGCTTACTGCGTCTATCGCGCAAGAAAAAGGCCTTGACCAAAGTGCTATTGTTAATGCTATAAAAGTACTTCCAGCTAAGTTAGAAGAAACATTGCTACTAGCTGATGGCATTGCAGATCTTGCAGAAGAGTTTGCTGATAAACACCATTCATTATTCTTAGGTCGTGGTTCGCAATATCCAATTGCAATGGAAGGCGCGCTTAAGCTTAAAGAGATTTCGTACATTCATGCAGAAGCTTATGCCGCAGGGGAGCTTAAACATGGCCCACTAGCGCTTATTGATGCCGACATGCCAATTATTGTCGTAGCACCAAACAATGAGTTATTAGAAAAGCTTAAATCAAACGTAGAAGAAGTACGCGCACGTGGCGGCATTATTTACGTATTCGCAGATAAAGACTCACACTTTGAGTCAGACGACACAATGCGTGTAATCAACGTAAACCACACTGACGACATTATTGCGCCAATTGTTTACACACTGCCATTACAGTTACTGTCGTACTACGTAGCGGTAATTAAAGGCACTGACGTTGACCAACCACGTAACTTAGCTAAATCGGTTACGGTTGAGTAAAATCAATAGGTTGGTAATTACCTGTTAAAGATAAAAAGGCGCTCAATGCGCCTTTTTTTGTACCTCAAAGCCTGTTAGATTAAATAACACACTATTTTCTAAAGGATTAGCTATGCGTTTATTCACTGCTATTTTTATATGTAGCTTATTTATAGTTTCTAATAACACACTAGCTGAGCCTGATTTAAAACAGCAAACCATTAGCTATACACAACAAACACATACTATCAATTCAGTAATTTTAAATGAGCTACGTACCGTTGTAGTTCAACTTCCAAAGAGTTACCAAGCTAATCCAAACAAAGTTTATCCTGTAATTTATCGCCTAGATGGAGCGGGTAACATACCGCTTATAAGTGCTGTAATGGATCGACTGCAAAATAATAATCGTGCGCCTGAGGTTATTATTGTCGCTATTGAAAACACTAATCGCTTAAGGGATTTATACCCCACAGTTAATAAAGAGCCACAAGGCCCGGTAGGTGAAGGCGGAGGCGCAGCAAAGTTTTTAGCATTTATTGAGCAAGAACTTATGCCCTTGATTAATAAAAGCTATCGTACGCATAACTTTAATGTGATTGCAGGGGGCTCAGCAGCAGGCGTGTTTGCACTTTATACTATGCAAGCTAACCCTGAGCTTTTCCAAGCACATATTGCTTACAGCCCTGCCGTTTGGTGGAACTATGGCGCACCGGTAAAAGCGACTAAGTCGTTTATTAATAAATCAAAAGACCTGAATAACTATGTTTATATAAATATTGGCGAAGAAGCTGGCTTAATGCGTGAGCGATATAATGAGCTGCAGCAAGCTTTACAATCTAATAGCTTGCCAAATTTACGCTTTTTCAGTGACGCATTTGAAAATGTATCGCATAACTTAACATCTGCCGCTGGGGCCTTTAATGCTTACCATCATTTATTTTTACCCAAACAAATGCCCATGAGTGCTTTAAGCGATGATATAGAATCTATTGATGTTTATTATAAAAAGTTATCTCAGCAATGGGGGGAGCAAATAACACCTCCAGAGGCGGCTGTTAGGCAACTTGGTTACAACCTAGTAAATATGCAGCAATATGAGCGGGCTGTGGCAGTATTTAAGCATAATGTTAAGCATCACTCACAATCTGTTGATGCATTATGGGGGTTAGGTTATGGCTATGAATTACAAGGTAATATACAGCAGGCACTTATTAAAATAGAGACTGCTTTAAATGTCGTAGATACCACGTACCCCTATTTAGATACCTTAAAAGAGACTAAAAGTAGATTACAAACACAGTTAAATAAAACCCAGTAATATAAAAGGACAATGCGCGGGGGTAGCCTGCGCTTACAGTTACCTTTACAACACGCCGCTGTTACCTATAAAAACATTAAAATCACTAATCTCTACTTAATAAGCGCTAAATACGCTAAAATTACAGGCTACTTTTTTAGCAATAAGCCCGTAATAAATATGACCTCAGCCACAAGCCCTAGCACTTTTTCCGAACTTGGCCTTATTCCAGAGCTATTAGCTCGATTAACCGATTTGGAATATACCCAGCCTACACCTATTCAAGCTAAGGCTATACCTAGTGTGCTTGCGGGTAGTGACCTAATTGCAGGGGCAAATACCGGTTCAGGTAAAACAGCAACGTTTGCATTACCTATGTTGCAAAAAGCTTTCCTTGAGCAGGGCGCTAAAAATACTGCCAGCAAAGGTAATTTTGTAACGGGGCTTATTTTAGTACCGACGCGTGAGCTTGCTACGCAAGTGGCCGATAGCGTTAAATCGTATTCTGCTAACTTTAATGGTGCAATTAAAACAGTTGCAGTGTTTGGTGGTGTGTCGGTTAATACACAAATGCAGGCTCTACGCGGCGGCGCGGATATTATTGTGGCAACACCTGGTCGCTTACTTGATTTAATCTCAAGCAATGCGATTAAGCTCGATAATGTAACTACGCTTGTGCTTGATGAAGCCGACCGTATGCTAAGCCTTGGCTTTACCGAAGAGCTGGCTGACCTTTTAGCGTTAATGTCTGCTAAAAAACAAACCATGTTGTTTTCAGCTACTTTCCCTGAGCAAGTTAAGCTATTAACGCAAGAGCTTTTAAACGACCCAGTTGAAATACAAGTACAAAACAAAGATGAAAGCACCTTAGTACAGCGTGTTTTTACCGTAAACAAAGGTGAAAAAACCACAGTTTTAGCACATTTAATTAAAACGCATAAATGGCGCCAAGCGCTGATTTTTGTCAATGCTAAAAAAGACTGTGAGCATTTAGCGGCTAAGCTTGAAAAACGGGGTGTTAATGCACAAGTGTTTCATGGCGATAAAGGCCAAAGTGAGCGAACTCGTGTAATAGAAAAATTTAAAGCGGGCGAAATCGAAGTACTTATCGCAACCGATATTGCTGCACGTGGTTTGGATATTGAAAAGCTGCCAGTGGTAATAAACTTTAATCTACCACGCAGTCCTGCTGATTACATGCACCGTATTGGTCGAAGCGGCCGTGCTGGTGAAGTAGGCTTAGCGCTTTCATTGGTTGATTATGAAGATTTGCATCACTTTAAAATAATCGAGAAGAAAAACAAACTACGCCTAGAGCGTGAAGAAGTAACCGGTTTTGCTGTAAACCAAGCAAACCTTGATGCAGCTGATGCGCTTAAAAATGAAAAGCCAATGGCAAAACCAGAAGGCACAGGCAAGAAAAAGAAAAAAAATAAAGCCGATGATATAGATGATGTATGGAGTGGCTGGCGCCGTAAGTAACAATAGAGCTAAATAAATAGCTGTAAAAACCCGTAATTAGTAAACCTAATTACGGGTTTTTTGTTTTGTGGCTTTAATTTAAAGCGTTAGTTTTAAATTAATGGTCGTGACCTTCATCTTCTATTTCTTGTGCAATCCCTAACCAGGTAATGCTTGCAGGTGGAAAAGTTAACTCTAGCTCACTTTCAATTTCTAGGTCTTCTAGGTGCACTTGCACTATGTGTTGAGCAATTGGGTCGGCAATATAAGCAAACTGACCACTTTGCGCCACTGTCATACTAAAGCTCATTCCTTCGGGCATTGTGGTTACGTCTGCTTGAGTAATATCTACTTGGCCTGCGAGTTCCCAGTGCATTTCACCGTCATGTTTATGCCCAGTAAGTACATTTAAAAAGCCTAGGCTGTCGAGTATTAAAAAGTGTTCACCACTGGCTGAAAAAGAATAAGAAACAGCACTTGCGCCATCAGCAAGTTGCCATTCTACTTCTTCCATTTCGGCATTTTCAGAATGAATACTCAGTAATACTGAGCTACTGCCATCGTGTCCTGCGGCAATACCAAAAATGGTGTCGCTATTTTCGTGGCCATATAAAGTACCAATGCGTTCAGTGCCTACAGCTTCTATATTTGCTACTTTTTGTGCTTCGTATACATCATCTTGTTGATGAGCTATTAGCACACCATCACCACAACCAAATACAACATAGTCGTGGTTTTGTGCTGCGCCGTGTAAATCAGGACATGTAGGCGCTAGCGTTTGTTCAAGTTCGTATTCACCATCATGAAAATGATAAACACCGACTTGGTCTGGCATTACTTTAGCAACTGATGTGCTCTCGCTATCATCACGGCGAATAGTTGATAATAAATGTTCACCACGTGGTTCAGCTACACCGTGCATATTTATATCGTAGCTAATACCAGGGAGTGTTGCTGTTGCGTTAGTGATATCGCTATCTGTTAATACTTCAACAGAAGCAGGCGCACCTGAATCTGCATCGCCATCGTAAAATATTGCTAATTGTCCGTCATGAGTCATTAAGTGTGTAGGGCGGCTACCACTTGTTAGCTCGTAGCTACTAAATGCAGGGCCTTGCTCATAATCATGCAAGTGCTCTGCGTGATCTTCGCGCCACATACCGCCGTCTATAAACCCTAGGTAATCTTGAGTACGATTAGCAATAACAGCATAACGAAAGCCTGGTGATGCAGATAACGTGTTTGAGTCATTGTTTAGTGTAAATGTATCAAGTAATTCGCTGTTGTCTAAATCAAAAAAGCTAGCTTCGTTACTGTCACCTGCCAGAACGGCAAGTCTGCCAAGTGAGTCTATGGTATAGCCGTCGTCATGGTCGTGATCATCATCATCATCATGGTCGTGCTCGTCTTCTACAACAATAGGATCTTTTTCCACAATGTTGGTTTCTGCATCGCCACAGGCCGTAATAAATGTAGCGCTAATAGCGAGTGCAATAAGCTTTAATTGATATAGTTTTTTCATGTTTATTTCCTTTAATTATAATTTTTTAACGCTTAAAAATAACCGCGAATACCTAGCGCAAAACTACGTCCTGGACGTGGCGCTATATCCTTTACAAACGAGCTGTGCACGCGTGCTTCTGTATCTGTTAAGTTAGTGCCTCGTAGGTAAACAGACACATCTTGGTTTAACACTAAAAGGTCGTAAGAGATGCTCGCATCAACTAAGGTGTAACCGTCTGTGGCTGTTTCTTGTGGGGCTGTGCGGTCTTGCTTTTGATAGCGAGTTACGTGAATATGCGCACTTAATTTATCTGTTTGATAGCTTAGCTCGCTGCCAAAACGAAGCGGTGGTGTTCGGGGTAAATCGCCGCCGTCTTTAAGGCGTGCACGAACGTAGTCAGAGAATACATCTAGCTTAAACTCGTTAGTTAGTTGCCATGCAACTTGCGCTTCAAAGCCGTGTAAAACTACATCATCTGTTTTAAATAAATAAACGGGTAGCTCTGATGAATGGTCGTGCTCGTCAACGCCTTCTTCTTCATCGCCATGGTCGTGTCCACTTTCGGCGAATAAACCGGTGTCTATTTGGTAATAGTAGTTATCTACTTGGTTGTAAAAGGCATTTAAAATAAAGCCAACATCGCCTTGAGTTTTACGTAGGGTTAAATCGATATTATTGGCTGTTTCCAGATCAATTGCTTGTTCAGATAAACCCAAATGGCCATCTTCATCTAAATCAAATAGTGCGCCTACTTCGTAAGTGCCAGTACCAATATGCGGCCCAAACGATAACAACTCAGAGGCAGAAGGTGCGCGTTCAGAGCGCGATATCGACAGCCCTAAGTTATAGTTAGATGTAAAATCCCATACTACCCCTGCCGATAAACTGACTGGCGTAAATTCATGCTCTACATCAAATACGCGAGTGGTTTCTGCGCTTTCTTCGTGGCCATGATCATGCTCGTCGGCTTCTTCTGCTTCTTCTGCTTCATCGTGTGCGTGAGCGTCAATATTTGGCAGCAATACGTCGCCTGCTTCAATGGTTACACGCTCAATACGCCCACCTACCTGCACTAAAAAATCACCAAAGTGCCTTTCTTCCATTAACGCTACAGCAAAGCTTTCGGTTTCTGATGGAGGCGTAAAGGCTTCTTCACCTTGTGCTTCAACATCGCTTTGCTTGTAATGAAAGCTAATACCGCCATTCCATTCGTTAAATTGGTTATGCAGTAGGTCTATGCGTAATTCGTTGGTTTCGTTTTTAAAGGTAGTGCCAACAGCGCCGCTCTCAATTTCAGCGTGTTCGTAGTCGGTATGGCCAGCGCGGAGATTTATTTTGTTTAGCCATTTATTATCTAGGTTGTACTCACCTAATAATTGCACTTTAGTTTGCTCTAAATCAGCAAATACGCTTTCTTCTTCGTCGTTGTGTTCTTCCTCTTCTTCCTCGCCGTGCGTATGACCAGGAATACCGTATTGACGATTAAATTGCTCTACTGCTAAGCCAATAAAGCCGTTATCCATTAAATAGCTAGCGCCAACAGTAAAACCGTCAGACTCTTCATTACTGTTTTCAACTTTGTAATCGCTACTATGGCCTTCACCGTCGCTATCTATATCGGCAGCTACAGGTACCCCGTAGTCATCGGCTTCACGCCAAAAAGCATCGGCGTAAAAAGCAAATGAATCGGTACCTGTGGTGGCATTAAACGAGGCTACTTTTTGATTATCAACCGAGTTATGTTCTACGTTCCACTCGCCGCGTGTTGTGCTATCGGTTGGTACGCGGTTATCTACCACATTAACCACGCCACCAATGGCGCCACTGCCATAAAACAGCGTTGCAGGACCACGTAATACTTCTATTTGTTGTGCGGTCGATACTTCTGACGCAACAGAGTGATCGGGGCCAACTCTTGATACATCGCTAACATCAAGACCATTTTGAGTAATGAGTACACGCGGGCCGCTTAAACCACGAATAATAGGGGTACTGGCTACCTTACCGTGAAAGTTAGTATCAACGCCTGGGAGTTTTTCAAGGCTATCGCCAAGTGTTGCAGCTTGTTGTCGTCTTAGCTGTTCGCCAGAGAGCACACTTACAGGTGAGGCAGATTCCATTGCCGACATATGAATAGGGGTCGCTTCAATATCAATAACTTCAATAGGCGAGCGCTTTAAATTAAAAGTAACCGATTGGTTTTCATCATTAGTTATTGTTATATCGCGATGAAGATGCGCATAACCATGGGCTACAACGTGAAGCTCTTTTAAGCCATTTTTTAGCTCTGTTATAACAAATTTACCGTTTTCATCGGTGGTTACTTTAAGATCTGAGTCTTCAACTTCTACCGCTGCATTGGTAACTACTTTACCTTTGTTGTTTAAAACAACGCCTTCTATTGTGGATGCAAGCACACTAGCCGGCAATAAAGCTGCTATGAGAACAGCTAATTGTGATCTACGTTTCATTTGACTACCTTGCTGGATGTTATATTATATCAATTGTGAGGGTAGTGTTATAATATATCAATAACAATTAACTGATGTTATAAAAATGTCTCCTTAAAAGTAACGTTTTTGAGTGGAGACACTGATTTAGTAGAGGAAATAATGAAGTCGAGTCAAAGTGTTATGGATCGTATGGCAATAGGGTTATCGGTAATGTGCACAGTGCATTGTTTTGCAACCCCGGTTATTTTAGCGTTATTACCAAGCTTTGCTGTAATGCAAATAGATAGTGAGCAATTTCATTTATGGATTCTTGCGGCGGTAATGCCAACCAGTTTGTTGGCATTGAGTTTAGGCTGTAAAAAACATAAACGTACACGTTATATGGTGTCTGGTGTAACAGGCTTAGCTTTTATGATATTTGCCGTATTGCTAGGCCATGAAGTGCTCGAAAAAGCGCTAACCTTAATAGGCTCAGCGTTTATTGCTGTAGCCCATTGGTTTAATTATCAGCAATGTCTTAAACAGAATGACGACAACTGCCCATGTTCAGGCGGTGAGCCAGATCAAGTGGTTTAATGCTATAAGTGCTGGTGGTTTAAACGAAAGCTACACTGGCACTTTATTTTTTATTTAAACTTTGTTTTTTTAGATAGCTTAAATATTCGCTAAAAGTACTTTAAAGTAGGTACTTAATTTATTTTTAGCTTAGGTTAACCAATACAGTGCCTCTTATTTTAAAATCTCTTTTGCTTTTAAGCGCCTTAATATGTTTTAAATTAAGCGCAAATACCCCTTATTCAATACCCCGAAGTAACGTGGTTGAGCTCATTGAGCCCGTTAGCGAGCGGGCGTATCCTGTGTATATTCAGTTTCCTAAATCATACCAAAAGCAGCCTAATAAAACGTATCCAGTTATTTATGTAACCGATGCACTGTATACCTTTCCCATCGTTGCTGGGGCTACACGATTCCCTATGAATAGTGGCAAAATGCAACAGGCTATTATTGTAGCAATTGGCTATGAAAAAGGGTCCGCTGGCTCTAACAGCCGAATTAGAGATTACACGCCTACCTTTGCAAAAGATTGGAAAAAGCAAACAGGTAATGCCAAAGGGCATATTCAGTTTTTACAAAGTACAGTTTTTCCTTTTATTGAAAAAAACTATCGGGCCAGTAACTTACAAAGAACCTACATGGGGCATTCGTTAGGCGGTTTATTTGGCGCGACTATTTTATTAACGACACCCGATTTATTTAGCAATTATATTATTGGCAGCCCATCGGTTTGGTTTGATAACAATGCACTATTAGCGTTAAAAGTGAATAAGCCAAAATTGCCTATAAGGGTATATATATCAGTTGGATCTATGGAAACGCCAGCTTTCGGCGAAGGGCAAAATATGGTTGAAGGTGCTAAGCAGCTAACGCAAAAAATTAATGCGCTTAAAAGTGACAATATAGAATTAAAAAGTGTTGTTATTGACGGCGCTAATCATGCAACCGCATTTCCAACAACAGCAATCCAAGGCTTAGATTGGGTGCTGGGTAAAGCGAAAATTAATATAATTAAATGATTTATAACAAGCACAAAAAAAGCGACTACCCAATATGGTAGTCGCTTTTTAGTAAGTATGATTAGCTTACTTATAAAAGGCTTCAACAGTGCCTTTTCTTGTAAGTAAAAGGGGTTGTCCGCGACGATCAAGCCCTTTTGGAGATGCAAACTTTATCCAACCTTCACTGATGCAGTATTCTTCAACATCAAAACGCTCTTTGCCGTTGAACGTGATACCAATATCGTGTTCAAAAACTTCTTCCACATGATGTGGGCTGCGTGGGTTAATAGAAAGGCGATCTGGTAAAGCAGGTTTTGCGGTAGTGTCGTTCATGGTCATATTCTATATTGAATGAAGTATGCGCTATTGTAGGCAATACAACGCTTTCGCTCAAGAGAGATAGTAGTAAATGTGTTTAAAAATGTACTAATTAATGAGTTGTGTATACAAATGAGATTGTGCTGGGGAAATATTTACAGAAGGGTTTTTGAAGATATTTGACTAAAAAATTATAAAGATAAATATATTAATGGGTTATTTCTAACCCACTAAATTGTTTAGCAATTAGATGCTAACAATGTTCTCGGCTTGTGGGCCTTTTTGACCTTGAGTAACAGTAAACTGTACACGTTGGCCTTCAGCTAAAGTTTTAAAACCGTCGCCAGAGATTGCGCTAAAATGTGCGAACACGTCTGCGCCAGATTCTTGCTCGATAAAACCAAAACCTTTTGCTTCGTTAAACCATTTTACTGAACCAGTAGTTGTAGTAGACATAATATGTATCCTAAAAAATTAATATAAGTGTGCCTGAAAAGAGGCGATTGAGCCGGAAAAAATAGTTAACTTGAGGATATCGCGTAGGATTATTACTAAAACAACTCGGTACTAACAAATAAAACAAAACTTCTTTCAAACTAGTATTCAAAATGGGTTATTGCTAACCCACTAAATTGTTTAGCAATTAGATGCTAACAATGTTCTCGGCTTGTGGGCCTTTTTGACCTTGTGTAACAGTAAACTGTACACGTTGGCCTTCAGCTAAAGTTTTAAAACCGTCGCCAGAGATTGCGCTGAAATGTGCGAACACGTCTGCGCCAGATTCTTGCTCGATAAAACCAAAACCTTTTGCTTCGTTAAACCATTTTACTGAACCAGTAGTTGTAGTAGACATAATATGTATCCTAAAAAATTAATATAAGTGTGCCTGAAAAGAGGCGATTGAGCCGGAAAAAATAGTTAACTTGAGGATATCGCGTAGGATTATTACTAAAACAACTCGGTACTAACAAATAAAACAAAACTTCTTTCAAACTAGTATTCAAAATGGGTTATTGCTAACCCATTTTAACGAAAGCAATTAGATGCTAACGATGTTTTCAGCTTGTGGACCTTTTTGACCTTGAGTAACAGTAAACTGTACACGTTGGCCTTCAGCTAGAGTTTTGAAACCGTCGCCAGAGATCGCGCTGAAATGTGCGAAAACATCAGGACCAGATTCTTGCTCGATAAAACCAAAACCTTTTGCTTCGTTGAAAAATTTAACTGTACCAGTTGTAGTATTAGACATAATAGTATCCTAAGAATTAATAAAAGTGCGCCTTAAATTAGGCAATTTAACAGGAAGAAAACATACATTTAACTGAGGATAACGCGAAGGATTATTACTAAAACAACGTGGTACTTACAAATAAATAGGGTTTTCTGTCAACCCGATGGCAAGCAGGATAACAGTAAATTAAGTCATATACCAAGCCCTATTGTAAATTTATTTTAGAGTAAGTGCTTTATTTGTTTGTTCGTTTTTTAACTAACTAGTTATGATTGAGATGATCTTTTTAACTTATAAATTAAAGTTAAGTTTATTTTAATCAAAGCTTTACGCTTATTTTTGTACACGGTTTTAGAGTAGGTAAAATACAGGTTTTAACTGGTTAAAACATGACCTAATTACCTACTAAATTTTTTGATATATATCTTAAATAACGTGATTCATTAGCCCCAAATTACAAATCCAAGTATTAATAATGCAATCCAAAGTGTTTCAGCAACAATTAAAATAATAGGTTTTATACCTACTTCGGTAAGTTTTCCTAAATTAGTTTTCATACCAATGGCTGAAATAGCCGCAATTAAAAAGAACTGCGAAAGTTCGTTAGCGGTTTCAAGCACTATTATAGGAAGAGAAAAGCAGCTATTTATTATCATGAGTATGACAAAGCCAATTAAAAACCCAGGGACTTTAGGTAATTCTCCGTGTTTTTCTTTATTTGAGCGATTAATAATAACCATCATAATAAGTACAACGGGTAGCAGCATAGCAACACGTACAAGTTTAGTTAGGGTTGCTATATCGCCAGTCTCAGGTGATACCGAATAACCAGCACCTACTACCTGCGCTACGTCGTGTATTGTGCCGCCTAAAAATACGCCTGCATTATGGGCGTCAAACTCAAGGTAATTAACCACAATAGGGTAGAGGATCATAGCAAGGGTCGACATGGCTGTTACGCCAATAACCGTAAGTAAAGTATCGCGCTCTTTATGTTCGCTGTTTGGCATAATAGAGGAGATAGCTAGCGCAGCAGACGCTCCACAAATAGCAACTGAGCCGCCTGTAAGTGCACCAAAGCGTTTTTGTAAGCCAAATGCGCGCGCAAGTACTACGCCTAAAATAATAGTAGTAAATATAGCGCCCGCTAACATAAGTGCGGTTTGCCAACCTAGTGTTACTAAATCTCCCAGTGCTATGCGTGTGCCTAGCAGCACTATACCTACGCGCAAAACCGTGGTGCCGGTAAAGTCGATACCTTTGGCGCAAGGGCTATCGCTTTGATATAAAAATGAGACTGCCATACCCAGTAACAAAGCAAACAGCATGGCTGGCGCGCCGTAATGCTCACTTAAAAATAAAGCGGCAAGGCCAGTCATTGCAGCAATGCTGGTACCTTGCCATAAAGGTGATATTTTACAGCTTAATTTACTACTTAAGCGCTGCATTACGCTTTAGCTGCGGTAAGTGCTACTAACACTTGGCGTTTACGTTCGCCTGTAAAAGGGCGGCGACCATGCATAGCCATTTCGTTATCAACTAAAGCTACATCGCCATCTTGCCATGCAAGATCAAAGGTAAATACTTTTGAAAGCTCAACAATTTTATCAAGTCCAGCTTTAGGAATAGCACTGCCATCGCCAAAGGCAATAGCAACCGATGGGTTTTCGCGTACGCCTTTCCAGCCCATGTAAGCGGCAATCAGTTGGTTATAAAAAACCTGTACGTTGTTTTCAAGAGTTACTACAGCAGGAAGTACCGGTGTAACGGCTTTTAGTGAGCCGTCTTCAAGCCATTCCCACTCGTAACCCAGTTCGGTTAATTTGTTATGTGCTTCGTCTTTGGTTTCAACGCTTAGTGTACTTTTCCAGCTTCGGCCTTGGCCTGATGTTGCATCGTCAGCGGCTGGCATATAGGTGGTGTACTTTAGGCCTTTGTGTTCAAAGTCATGGGCAAGTTTACTGTCGTATTCTTTTAATGCGCTAAATAACTTATCTGATCGACAAAGAGGTGTTGCACCACCTTCTTCTGCGGCCGATTTACAAAAAAAGAATAACTTACTTGGCGAAATAGGCGTTTGTGCCATTTCGTGGTGTAAGTATATTTCTACATCTTTTGGCGCTTCGTTAGCTGTAAATACACGCTCGGTAAAATTAATACGCACCGCGTTTGAAAGCGACTCTTTATAAGTAAAATTGTCGTAATCAAACCCAGCTGAAAACGTATCAAATGTTTCGGCGCTATTTACAGGAAAGCCACGAAACAACACAGCTCCTGAGCTGCGAAGTTTTTTAGCTAGTTCGCTTTTATTGGCGCGAATGAAAGCTACCGCTTCTTCAACGGTGCTGGCGTTATTGTTATTAACCACAATGCACGGAAAAACCGAATCATCGAATGTTAATTGAGTTGGCACTGAGGCGTAGTTAATTTCGGTAGCTGACATTGTATGTTCCTAATCGTAAATTGGGTGAAAACGGTTAAAGGCAACTTCACAAAAGTGCCCAGGGTCGTTAAATCGGCGATTACTGTTAAGCGCAGAAATTTGCGCCATTTCTTGCTCTGTTAATTCAAAATCAAACAGTGCGAGGTTTTCTTTCATGCGTTCAAGTTTTGAAGTTTTTGGAATAATGGCAGTGCCACGTTGCACGCCCCAGCGAAGTACGACTTGTGCTGGCGTTTTGCCATGATTGTGTGCAGCCGCTTTAACAACGCTTTGCTCAAGAACCGATTCAGTTTTATCTGCCATTTCAAGCTCAAGGTACGAAAGTGCACCCAGTGGCGAAAACGCAGTAACCGGAATATCGTACTGCTTTGCGAGTCTTACTAATCGCTCTTGCGTTAAATAAGGGTGCGATTCAATTTGCAGCATGGCAGGCTTAATATTTGCGTAGGTCATTAAATCGTGAAGCAGTGCGCTTGAGTAATTACATACCCCAATGCGTTTTGCTTTGTTGTTGTGTACTTGTTCTTCCATTGCTTGCCACGTTAAATAAAGTGGTACTTTTGCAAGCTCCATTTGTGGGTTTTGTGCGTCTGGGTCAACAAACCATTCTGGTGGATAGCGGGTTTCTATTGGCACAAATGTTTGCGCAATCGGAAAATGAATTAGGTATAAGTCTAAGTAATCTAACTTTAAGTCACTTAGTGTTTTATCTATCGCGAGGCCAACATGCTCTGGTGCATGAAAGGTATTCCACAGTTTTGATGTTATCCATAATTCTTCGCGGGTACATAAGCCATCGTTTATTGCTTGGGCTATGCCATCGCCTACTTGTTCTTCGTTACCGTAGTCTGATGCGCAATCAAGATGGCGGTAACCTGCCTTGATGGCTTGGTATACCGTTTGTGCACAATCTTCTTGCGCTACTTTCCATAAACCGAACCCTACTGAAGGGATATTATTTAATGAACTCATTGGGAATTCCTGTTAAAAATGCATAATGACTTAGGTCTTGTATAAGACATAAGTTATTATACGAATCAAACAGTGTCAATACTGTGTTAACAGCAAAGCAGTAAATGAATGGGTTAAAAAACCTGCAGGCAGCAAAAAGGCAGCGTTTGCTGCCTTTAAAAAATATTTAATTATTATGCGCTAAAGTGGGTTGTTAGCACTAAATTGGCTCTTAATCAGTCGAGCTCAATTTGATAGTGGTAATGATCGCTACGGCATTTGCTCTGGCGGTATTCAATACGCTTACCTTCGATTGATTCGGTAATGCGTGATACCAGCAGCAGTGGGTCGCCAGCTTTAATAGCAAGCATTTTGGCATCATCCATTGTAGCAAGTACGGCTTTAATACTGTCTTGGGTTTTGTGTACAGTTTGGTTAAATTTGGTCTGATAGTAATGGTACAATGTATGCGGAATATCACTACTTTGATGTATATCAGGAAAGTAGCTTTGCGGTAGGTATATAGTTTCGCTCATGCAAAATTCGTTATCAAGAATACGCCTACGAACAAGCTTAGTAACTTTGTCTTTTTTATTGAGTTGTAACGCTTCTATTACTTCAACTGGCGCTGCACAAAGCTCAACCGATAGCAGTTCAGCCTTTGGTAAATCGGCACCTTTACCGTCGGCTTGTAACGGAAAAAACCTAAATAAGGCATCTTGCGCAGTATGTTGCGATACAAACGTACCAACGCCTTGGCGACGAGTTACTATTTTATTGTCGGTTAATAAGTTTAGTGCTTTACGAACCGTACCTTGGCTTACGTTAAATTCTTCAGCAAGGCGAAATTCGCTTGGTAGTGCTTCGCCAGGTACCCAACGTCTTTCAACAATGAGCTGTTTAATATAATCAGCCACTTGTAAGTAAAGTGGTTGAAAAGCCAAGCTTGGGCCACTTAATTTGTGATCAAACATAGAGTTACTCATTATTATTTACCATTAAATTTAATCCACCTGTAGTTATAGCATAGGTGAAACCTTTTACGCATATTTGCGCTAGCTCAATTAAACGTGAACTACTGCTGTAATGTTTAATAGGCGCAAAATATACATTATGCCTAAAAACAAATCGTTACACTACAATAGCTCACCCTTAGGAAATTAAAAGTGCTCAGTATTTCTTTTGAACTCATTTTGCTTATGGCGCTGTGCCTAAGCCTTGCCACTATTATGCAAACTCTTAGCGGGTTTGGCTTTGGGTTACTAGTGGTTGCAAGCTTTACATTGCTTGATGTATTGCCGCTTACAGCAACTACATTTTTAGTGAGCTTATTGGGTTTGGTTAACTCTACAACCGTGGTGGTTAAAAACCGCAGCTCGGTAAAAGTACCCGAGCTAAAACTTATGTTGTATACCGGTATTCCGTTAATGCTGGTAGGTTTTGTGCTGCTTGAGTTTATGTCGTCGCATTTAACGCACTATTTAAACTTTATTTTAGGCGTAAGCATTCTATTGTGCTGCGCTTTAATGCTGATTGGCCGCGATCGTGCTAATAAACAAAGCCGTCCTCGTTCGTTTTTAATAGCCGGTGGGGTAAGTGGATTACTTGGAGGGTTGTTTTCAACCTCTGGGCCACCGCTTGTGTTTCAGTGTTATAAGCAAAGTTGGTCTATTGAAGCTATTCGCAGTACGTTATTAGCGGTATTTACTATTGGCGGGCTAGTACGTGTAGGTATCGCTTTATTTGGTACTTTGCCAGAGCTCGACATTATGTTTTTAATTGCAGCGGCTATTCCTTTAGTGTTGCTAGTTACGCATTTTGCTCGTAAATTAACGCCCTACGTAGACGCTAAATGGATACGCATTATAGCTATTACGCTGCTAGGACTGAGCGGCGTATCGCTGGTGGCTACATCGGCGCCGGGTATATTTTAAAAATCGCGATGTAAATAATTCATCTTAGGGTTATTTACATTGACATGGGGATTACAATTATTTAACTTGTGTCTTATACAAGACTAATAATTGGTTAAGGAACTCCCATGAATGTATTTGAATTACGTGAGCCAGACTGGAACGCAATAGAGCCAGCACGCTTAACCGCACCGCCAAAGTTACAAGGTAATGTGCTGGTTTTGCCCACTCAGTTTGGTGATATTAGCGTAACGATAAGCCAGTTTGGTTTACGTTTAAATGCAGGCACCACACATGACGAGCAGTTTAAAATATTAACCACAACCCCATCAGAATATCCCCTTACACTTAGCAAAAACAATAATGATTACAGTGTAAGCGGTGGCGAATACCGCCTAGAATTTTACAGCGACCCTTTTCATTTCAAACTTTATAAAAACGATGAGCTAGTACAGCAATCAGCAACTGATGGCCACTTTGTACGCCAGCACCGTTTACCGCCACTAGCTAAAACCGATAACGGCTGGATACTAAGCCTTGAGCTTAACTACGATGAGGCAGTGTATGGTCTTGGCGAAAAGTGGGGCAAGCTTGATAAACGCGGCCAACTTATTCGTTCATATAACCACGATGCGCTGGGTGTTAACGCCGAAAAGTCTTATAAAAATACCCCGTATGCATGGAGTCCAGAAGGCTGGAACTTATTTGTACATACACCCGCGCCTGTTACCCATGGCGTAGGTTATGCATTGTGGTCGCAACGCGCTTATGTATGTTTAGTTGAAGATGACGCGCTAGATGTCTTTTTATATCAAGAACAAACACCTGCTCAAAGTATTAACCGCTATTGTGAACTAACAGGTTTTGCACCGGTGCCACCGCAGTGGAGCTTTGGTGTTATTTTATCAAAAGCGTATTACAAAGATGCCGACGAACTACTTAGTGTTGCCCGCGAAGTACGCACTAAAAAAATGCCGTGCGACGTAATTACCCTTGATGGCCGAGCATGGCAAGACACCGACACTCGCTTTGCCTTTGAATGGGACCCAACACGCTACGCCGACCCAAAACCAGTGCTTGATGAACTTAAAGCCATGGACTTTAAAATTTGTGTGTGGGAATACCCGATGATCTCGGTAAATAACCCATTGTTTGCTAAAGCGGCCGAAAACGGCTGGCTTATAAAAGACAAACGCACAGGCAAAGCGTATCAATACGAGTGGGATTTAAGTCCATTTGGCGAAGTACTTACGCCGCTGCCAGAGTCGGGTATTTTAGATTTTACTCATCCCGACGCTTACGAATACTGGCTTGAGTCGCATAAGCCTTTGTTTGAGCTTGGCGTAGATATGATAAAAGCAGATTTTGGCGAACAGCTAGAAGACGAAAATATGGTATCGCACAGTGGCGACAGCGGTATAAGATTACACAACGTTTATAGCATGTTGTACAACCGCTGCGTTTATGAAGCCGCCGAAAAATACTGTAAAACAGGGCCATTTTTATTTAGCCGCTCAGCATGGACGGGCAGCCAACGCTTCCCTGCACAGTGGGGCGGTGACCCACAAGCCGATTGGCAAGGTTTAGCGGCGAGTATTCGTGGCAGCTTAGCGTGGGGTATGTCGGGCGGACCGTTTTTTGCAACCGATATTGGCGGTTTTTACAAAGACACTCGCGACGCAGAGCTTTACGTGCGCTGGGCGCAAGCCTCAGTATTTAGCGCACACATGCGCTTGCATGGTATTGGCCCTCGCGAACCGTGGTCTTATACTGAGCAAGCAAGTGACGCGGTATTTGCAGCACTTAAACTACGCTACCAACTTATTCCTTATTTAGAACAAAGTGCAGAGCAAGCGCAGCAAACCGGTTTGCCGATTCAGCGTGCAATGGCACTGGCATTTCCTGATGATGTGCTAGCGCATAGTTTTGATCAGCAATTTATGTGCGGTGAAAAATTACTGGTTGTGCCATGTGTAGTACCAAAAGGTAAAGTGAAATTTTATTTACCACAAGGCCGCTGGATTCGCTTTCCTGATAAACAAGCTTACGAAGGTGGTAAGTACTACGAGCACACACTCGCACTTGAAGAAATGGCAGTATTTATGCGCGAAGGCGACAGCCTAATGCTTGGCCCAGAGGTTCAACACACAGAACAAGACATGAGCCAATTAACGCCATGGCCTAAATAAAACTCGGCTTAATAAAAAACACACAACACACACATAACACACACAATAATAAAGATATTAGCTTACTTTTTACCGAGTAAAGTAAGCTAAAAGGGGCGCAAGATGGAAGGTATGAACATTACCATGACACTGCTATCGTGCTTGGCGTTTATGGCGCTGGTGGGATATATCTCGTACCAAAAAACCAAAGGGGAAGTTAACACCCAAGATGGCTACTTTTTAGCGGGTCGTGGGTTAACAGGTACATTTATAGCAGGGTCGATGATCCTTACTAACTTATCGGCCGAGCAACTAATTGGCCTTAATGGCTCAGCTTATGGTTACAACCTAAGCTCAATGGCGTGGGAAGTAACCGCAGGGATCTCAACCATTATTATGGCGTTGATCTTTTTGCCTCGTTATTTAGCGGGCGCGTTTTCTACCTTACCTGAATTTTTACGGGATCGTTTTGACGATACCGTACGACGCATGACGGTGATCTTATTTATGGTAGGGTATTGTTTTATAACGATCCCTTCTGTTTTGTACTCAGGATCAATTGCCGTACTTAGACTTTTTGATGTACCCACCTTATTAAATATGAGCTACCAAGCAAGCCTAATTGTGACCATTATTACAGTGGGTTCAGTTGGGGCTATTTATGCTGTATTTGGTGGTTTAAAGGCGGTTGCGGTATCAGATACCATTAACGGTGTTGGGTTATTAATTATTGGTATTTTAGTGCCAACACTGGGCTTAATTGCATTGGGTGATGGTAGTTTTTCAGAAGGGTTAAGCACCCTAGTAAACACCGACACAGAAAAGCTCAATGCTATTGGTAGTAGCGATGATCCCGTGCCATTTGGCACTATTTTTACAGGGATGATCTTAGCTAATTTGTTTTATTGGGGCACTAATCAGTATGTGATCCAGCGTACATTGGGCGCTAAAAACTTAGTTGAAGGTCAAAAAGGGGTGTTGTTTTCAGGGTACTTTAAAGTGCTAGTACCGTTTATGATGATGATCCCAGGCGTTATTGCTTACCATCTTTATAAACACGAAAGCCTGCCAACTATCGATTTAGCTTACCCACATTTGGTAAAAGAAGTACTTCCACAGTATTTATCTGGCTTCTTTTTGGCCGTATTGCTAGGTGCTGTATTTAGCTCATTTAACTCATTGCTCAATAGCGCGGCGACCTTATTTTGTTTAGACGTTTACAAACCAATGAAAAAAGACAAAGTAACAGACAGCCAACTTATAAAAGTGGCTAAAATTACCAGTATTATTATTGCCGTATTATCGTTTATAACCGCGCCATTATTGATGTTTGCACCTGAAGGCTTATGGCACATAATTCGTGTATTTACAGGTTTTTACAACATTCCGGTCATCACAATTGTATTGGTAGGTTTGTTTACTCGAAAAGTGCCTGCACTGGGCGCTAAAGTCGCGATTATATTCCATATTATTGCCTACACCTTGCTTAAATTTGTATGGGATGTAGACATTAACTTTATTCATATTTACGCCATTTTGTTCATAATTGAATTGGCAATAATGCTGGGTATTGGTTACTACAAACCACTTAAAACACCATGGCAATTTACACGCAAAGCCGAGGTAGACCTTAATCCTTGGAAGTACGCATTGCCTTGCGCCATCGTATTAGTAGGCCTAATTGTTAGCTTATATATATTGTTTTCTCCGCTCGGATTAGTGGGTGGAACCAGTGTGTACTTTGTACCAAGTTTAGTTGCTGTTTGGTCTACTGTTTTAGTGCTTAGCTGGTGGAGTGTACGTCGTTGGCAGGTTCGTTACGAAAATAGCTTAGCGCGTATTGGGGCTAAAAACGCCGCATAACGTGCGGCTATATTCTATACACCAAACTTAAATCACATTTAATTCACATAATGTTTGCATTAGTAAGATAGTTTGTTTAAATTTAAAGCTCTTATATAAGATATAAGAGCTTTAAGGAAAGTATCACACACACTGACACCGCTTTTTAGCAACTCACACAATTGCTAGCGCGGTACCACACAGCACACGCACAATATGGAGAATGACATGAGAGCTAAAAAGTCCGTCTTAAGCTTGGCAGTCACGTTAGCAATGACAACCGGTTTAGCGCTTAGCGCGCAGGTACATGCACAGCAAGAGCAAACCGAACAAGAACAACAAAAAACAGAAACAGCTAAAAACGATACATTTGAAAAAATAGTCGTTACTTCACAAAAAAGAACGCAAAGTTTAAACGAAGTACCTGTTGCGGTATCGGTACTTAATAGCGATCAAATTAATTCAGCTTTTGCTAATAACATGGAAGGCTTACAGTCACTTGTTCCTTCGGTTAGCTTTAGAAAAGGCACCACAACACGTAACTCAGCGCTAACAGTGCGCGGTATTGGTACTATTTCATTTAGTATTGCTGCCGAGCCAAGTGTGGCAACTGTTGTTGATGGCGTGGTACTTGGCCGCTCGGGTCAAGCCTTTGCCGATTTATACGACGTAGACCGCATTGAAGTATTACGCGGGCCACAAGGTACGTTATTTGGCAAAAACGCCTCAGCAGGTGTGGTAAATATTACCACTAAAGATCCGTCGTACGACACAACCGGCAGCGTAGAAACCTCGTTTTATCAAGATAACGAATACCGTTTTAAAGGTGTTATAAGCGGCGGTTTAACCGACGATTTAGCCGCTAGCTTAACGGTATTTAAAGGCAAGTTTGACGGTTACATTGATAACGTTTACAACAACGAAAAAGTAAACGGTTATGACCGCGAAGGTGCACGTGCTGTATTTAAATACGAGCCAGAGGACGACTTAAGCGTAAAATTTATAGCTGAATTTTATAACGCAGACGACGATTGTTGCGCCGACTTAGAAGCCCTGCCAAGTGGTCGTAATCCTGATTCAAAAGCAGCGCCAAACAGTAATGGTATTGTTGATGGCGTAGCCGATATTGACCTAGACCAACGCAAAGTAGACCATGATTACGAGTCGCGCACAATTGACGAACATAGCGCGTTTTCGGTGCAAGTTGATAAAACAATTGGCGACTATACGTACACGTCAATTACAGCGCAGCGCTCATGGGATAATACCGAATACCGCGAAGGCGACTTTACCTCTATTGCTGGCGACAGCAGCGAGCCAGTATTTGGCGCGCCGTTTCAACTACATGATATTGGTGCACAGCAATGGGATCAGTTTTCGCAAGAGTTTAGAGTTACATCAAACCTAGCAGGGCCATTTAACTATGTTGCTGGTTTATTTTACTGGAACATGGATTCACAACGTAACTTTACTCGTGATGCAAGTTGTCAAAACAATGGTGGCCAGCTTGATAGCGCAATGGCTTTTTACGCGCAAAATAACTTATCGGGCGCAGAGCTTGATGCCGCACTTGCTGATTTAGAAGGTTACACACAAGGGCTAGGCGTTAGCTGTAACGCAAACGATATTGTATCGGCCACTGCTTTTATGAGCACAGAATTTAACAACTGGGCAGCCTTTGCCGACGGTACTTACGATTTATCTGAAGATTTACGCGTATTATTTGGTATTCGTTACACCGACGATGAAGTGTCTTACACGCATCGCCGTGTAAGCAATGATGTATATGGCCGCACCGGTGTAGGCGTACGCCCAGCAACACTAAATACCGATGACGAAGGCAAAGCAGAAGAAACCAACGTATCGGGTCGTTTAGGTATGCAATACGATTTAGGCGATGGCCAAATGGTATACGGTACCTACTCGCAAGGTTACAAAGGGCCTGGTTTTAATATTTATTACAACTTTAATCCAGACACCGACAGCCGCGAAATATCGCCAGAAGAGTCTGATGCTTACGAAATTGGCTACAAATACGCAAGCCGCGAGTTTGTGTTTAACATGGCACTTTTCAGAACAGAAATTGAAGGTTTTCAAGCTAACAACTTTGACTGTTCAGACGGCACCTGTATTACCCGCTTAACAAACGCGGGCGATGTAAGCACACAAGGTGTTGAAGTTGACTTTATGTGGGCTGCAACAGAGTCACTAACGCTTACCGGTGGTGTCGCTTATATTAAAGCCGAAATTGACGAGTTTAATTGTCCGGCAGAAGTAGCTGCAGGTTCGTGTACTGACCGCTCTGGCTTAGATGTTCCATTTTCGCCAGATTTAAAATACTCACTAACAGCTGACTACTTTATTGAAACTGAGCATGGCTTTAACGTACACATAAATAGCTCATACATTTACACCGACGAGCAATACTCAGACTTGCCAGATAACGTAGGCGAGTTTAACCCAGCGTCGTTACTGCCAGATTACGGCATTTTAAACGCAAGTGTTGGCTTATCGTTTAAAGATGATGCGTTTAGAGTATCGCTTATTGCTAAAAACTTAACCGACGAAAGCTACGCAACTACCTACAGTGGCGATAACTTCCGTTACCAAATACCGCGTGATGCAGAGCGCTACTTTGGCGTATCGTTTAAGGCGCGTTTTTAATATTTAAATAATTACATTTAATAATTTCCCTGAAAATAAGCGCAACGTTTTACACGTTGCGCTTTTTTAATCAAAACAATCCTTTTGTATGCTTTTTAGGTTTTTTTGTAAATTAATTGTACAGGTGGGCGTTGTTGTTCTATCTTTTTTGTACCTATTTAGGTTCAATTATTAAGGATAAAAATGAAAACTATATTAATTACTACAGGTATTATTTTGGCATCTATTTTTTCTGCACAAGCGAGTGCAGACCAAATGGAATGTTACGTAGATACTCAAGCATATGACCAATTTACTCCTAATCATTGTTTTGCTGTGATTTATGGTAAAAGAACAGCTACAGCAGTATTCAGAGTGGTAGGTAATGGCTCTGACATTGATAGTGTTGTTTGGTCAAATGCTGCGTCGTCTTGTGGCGTATCGGGTACATCATGCTCATTCTCGATAAAATCATTTAAAAGTAATAAAGCAGAAGCAACGGTATTATATACAGATGGTACTTGGAGCAAAGTTTCTGCAACGGCTTCGTTTGAAGATGGTCGTTAATAAAAATAATAACGTTTATTGAATGAATAAGCGCAACGTTTAACACGTTGCGCTTTTTTATTTTTGTGACTTATTTTTGTAATAGTTTAGTCATTTTACTTTCATCAAAATTACCTTTATCAGTCACATCTGTTTTCTATAGTGCAGCGGTTGATCTTTTTTGTGTTTACACATTTCAAAAAATAACCACTAAACAATGGGAATTACGGATGAAAATTAAAAAAGTCGCTGCGGCAATCGCGCTAACGTTAACGTTTAGCGCAGTGAGCCATGCTGATGTACTACCGCAAAGCCAAAAAGACAGCAGCTGGTATAGCGCTGCGCAAACTAAACTAACAACAAAAACAGCACAAGCGCAGGCTACACAAGCCACTAAAGCTAAAAACGTCATTTTATTTGTGGGCGATGGTATGGGTATTTCTACACTTACCGCCGCGCGCATTTTACAAGGGCAGCGTAATAACCAATCTGGCGAAGAAGGTTATTTAAGCTTTGAAGAGTTCCCATACTCTGCACAAGTTAAAACGTATAACGTAGATGCTCAAACTCCTGATTCAGCAGGCACGATGACGGCTATTATTTCGGGTGTAAAAACCGATGTGGGCGTTATTGGTGTAGACGAAGATATTGAACGCGGCGTGTGTTCAACAGTGGCAGGTAACGAGCTAATTACCGCGACTGAATTGGCTGAAATTAAAGGGCTATCTACCGGTATTATTTCTACAGCACGTATTACTCATGCAACCCCTGCTGCCACATATGCTAAATCGGCTGACCGTAACTGGGAAGACGTATCAGATATGCCAGAAGATGCAGTAACGGGTGGCTGTGAAGACATTGCATCGCAACTGGTTAACTTTGAAAAAAACCTAGAAGCACGATTTGTAGGGACCGACGTAGACGGCCTTGATTTTGTAATGGGGGGCGGTCGTCGTCACTTTTTACCAAAAGACGAAACAGCTAACTCAACAGATGCAGTAAGTGCTATAGAAGGCGACCGTACTGACGAGCGCAACTTAGTAACTGAGTGGCAAACACAATACCCAGATGCTACGTACGTGATGGATCAAACAGGCTTTGATGCAATAAGCGATGACGCCACTAAAGTATTTGGTTTATTTAACGAATCCCACATGCAATACGAAGCTGACCGCGCAAACGATGTAGCGGGCGAGCCTTCACTTACCGATATGACCACTAAAGCAATTGAAGTGCTTGGTAAAAACGATAATGGATTTTTCTTAACGGTTGAGTCGGGTCGTATTGACCATGCGCACCACGCAGGTAATGCATACAACGCGCTTAACGACACCATTGAGTTTGCTAAAGCCGTGCAAGCAGCGGTAGATAACACAAACCCAGAAGAAACCCTTATTTTAGTAACCGCCGATCACAGCCATGTATTTACTATTGCAGGCTACCCTAAGCGTGGTAATCCAATTTTAGGTCAAGTAGTTGCAGTAGGTGCAACAACACCAAGCTTAGCCGCCGACGATATGCCGTACACCACCGTAGGTTACGCAAATGGTTTAGGTTTTAGAAACTTAGGCAGTGAGACCAACGCTGATGCAAGTTACACAAGTGCCGCTATTGCAGGGCGTGTTGAGCTAAATGGCGTAGATACAACAACCCCAGGCTTTCACCAAGAAGCAACTGTACCAATGGGCTCAGAAACACACGCGGGTGAAGACATATCTTTACATGCAAAAGGTCCTGGTGCTCAGCTAGCACAGGGCGTAATTGAACAAAACGTTGTATTTCATTTAATTAATCAAGCTCTTGAACTAACTCAGCAATAATGGCGGCTAACATGAACAAATTAACGGTACTTTCTTTGGCAGTAATGGTCGCGCTAGCAGGTTGCTCGAGTGACGATAACAAAAATGAAAACAATATTATCGCAGTAGATAACGCTATTGCAGTGGGCTCTGAGCAGTGTATTAATGGCGGTGTAGAGACGCAAGTAGGCGCAGATACCAATAATAACGACGTGCTAGATAGCGATGAAGTTAACTCAACTAATTTAGTGTGTAATGCACCTGCAACGTCGTTAACAAGCGAGCAGTTAGCCTCACTCACTAGTAATACTTGGTTTAGTGAAGCACAAACAAAATTGGGTGCAGCACAAACAGCCAGTAGCAACATTGTTACAGAATCAGGCAAAGCGAAAAACGTTATTTTATTTGTTGGTGATGGTATGGGTATTTCTACCATAACCGCAGCACGTATTTTAGCGGGTCAGTTAGAAGGTGAAATGGGTGAAGAACACCAGTTAAGCTTTGAAACTATGCCTTTTTCGGGCTTTGTAAAAACATACAACGTAGATGCGCAAACGCCAGATTCGGCAGGAACTATGACTGCAATGGCATCGGGTGTTAAAACCGACGCAGGCGTTATTGGTATTGATGAAGCGGTTGAACGTGGTAATTGTGCATCAGGCAAAGGGCACGAACTTGTTACCTCGTTAGAGCTTGCTGAAATTGCAGGTAAAGCAACAGGGATTATTTCTACAGCGCGTATTACTCACGCAACACCAGCTGCAACGTATGCTAAATCGGCAGAGCGTAACTGGGAAGATATCTCTGATATGCCAGAAAGTGCTGCAACGTGTGAAGATATTGCATCGCAACTAGTTAACTTTGAAGCCAACCTAGAAGCACGCTTTAGTGGTGTTGATGTAGACGGTATTGACGTAGTAATGGGCGGCGGTCGTCGTCACTTTTTACCAAAAGATGCCGCGTTTAATTCAGCTGATGCAGTGAGTGCTGTTGAAGGTGATCGAACAGATAACCGCGACTTAACCGCAGAGTGGAAAACGCAATATCCAAATGGCACGTACGTAATGGATCAAACCGGTTTTGATGCAATAAGTGACGACGCCACTAAAGTGTTTGGCTTATTTAACGAATCCCACATGCAGTACGAAGCTGACCGCGCAAACGATGTAGCAGGCGAGCCTTCGCTTTCACAAATGACCGAAAAAGCAATAAACGTACTTGATAACAACGAGCAAGGTTTTTTCTTAACGGTTGAGTCGGGTCGAATTGACCACGCGCATCATGCGGGTAACGCTTATAACGCGTTAAACGACACTATTGAGCTTGCTAAAGCCGTTAAAGTGGCAATGGAAAACACCAACCCAGAAGAAACATTAATAGTTGTAACTGCCGATCACAGCCATGTATTTACCATTGCCGGTTATCCTAAACGCGGTAACCCAATTTTAGGTAAAGTAGTTGCAGTAGGCGCAACTGAGCCAAGCTTAGCTGCCGACGATATGCCTTATACAACGGTTGGTTACACCAATGGTGGTGGCTTTAGAAACCTAGGTAGCGAGACTGATGCCGATGCAGGTTATGCGTTTGCACCGGTTACAGGGCGTGTTGATTTAACAGATGTTGATACAACAACACCTGGTTTTCATCAAGAAGCACTGGTACCAATGGGCTCTGAAACACATGCCGGTGAAGACGTAGGCGTTTATGCAATGGGACCAGGTGCACACTTGGTAACAGGCACAAACGAGCAAAGCTTTTTATTCCATGTAATGGACTTTGCGGCTGATTTAGTTAAAACAGCCGACGAAAAAGTAACGCAGTAAGCCGCTCAAAAGCGTACTTTTTAAGTATATAAAGTACGCACGCAAATTGAGTATTTAAAAACAACTCATACCCTGTGTGAGTTGTTTTTTTATGTCATAAAAATGCCATTGTAAGTCGTTATTGTATGGCTATTACAGTGACGTTTAAATAAGAGATTAACTGATGAAAGTAGCATTATTTTTAATGGCAACCTTAGCAAGCACCAGCACATTAGCAACGCAGTGCGATATTAATGCCGAATATTTAAAAGCCGATTATAAAATTACCAACAGCCATAAAGCGCAGCAAAGTAATGATTCACTTACCCTTTGGCGGAACGATCAGCAAGTAGCGCATCAACGCCAAGTAATTACCGAGCTTTGGCAACATTTAGCTAATAAGCAAATTCGGCCTATTCGCTATTTTAATGCCCAGCAACGCGGTATTGAATATCAGCCATCTGAGGTACGCGGCGTACAAAGTTGGAGTGCTAAAAGTCAGCTGGTGGATAACCACCTAATCGAAAAAATGACCCTAGTAAACACCCAAAACACAGGCTGCGATGAAGTAAAAAACTACGAACTTACTGAAGGCGATAACCAATTTAAACTCGCTTTATTTACGCAATCAAACTTAGTTAAAACCTTTAGCGTAACCAATAAAAAAGCCCAAACAAACACCGTGCTTAGCCTTAATAATGTAAGCAGTAATAAAGCAGAAATAACTGAACAGTTTGCCAAATGGGATCGCTTTCAAACCACCGACTACGCCGACATTGGCGATAACGAAAACGACCCGTTTTTAGCTAAAATGATAAACCTTGGTTTTATAGAGCACAGCGCCACAGGTTTTTATAACCAGCAAGGCGAGGCTATTGAAGGTGGGCATCATCACTAGGTTTTAAATGTTGTAGCTCATAGCTAAAAAATGACAGGCGGCTATGAGCTACAAGTATGTATTCAAAAATAGATTAATTTAAGCCATTTCCACCCAAGTAATACAACAAACACTTTTCCATTTTATAAAACACACCATCAGCCGCATAAGATTTATAGTTGGTAATAATTTACACTATTTGATATTAATAGAAGTTCACACAATAGGGACATTTTGTGAAGATAAGGAAATGTCCTCAGATAAAGTTGTAAGGCCCTATGCAAATACTTGGTATTGGCTGAAACTCAAGGAGGTTACATGATTGGATCGATTTGGAGTAAGTGGGATTTACACATTCATTCTCCATACACCCATCAAGCTAATGAATATGGATCATCTACTATAGATGAGTTTGTTGATAAGATAATATCTTCAGAACTTAGCCTAACAGGAATTACTAACTATTTTTTCTTTAAAGATAACGAACTAGAGGAAATTAGAGATAAATTTCAAGAAAAAGGTATTGAGCATACAGTCTTAGGCAATCTAGAATTTCGTATTGATCAGCAAAACAAAGATGGTGAGTGGATCAACGTTCATTGTATATTTTCGGAAAATATAACTACTCAACGAATAAATACCATTTTATCTACTCTCCCTATCTCTAACACAACTGCTGATGGCAAGCATATCTATTGTTCCCAACAATCTCTTACCGATTCACAAACTAAAACATCTGAAGCTGTTGTAAAGTTTGATTCATTGATAGCTCACCTAAATAATAATTTAAAGTTCGGGATCGATTTTTTAATAGCAGCTTGTCCAAATGGATATGGTGGCTTTAGACCTGATATGAAAGAAGGTAGATCACTAGCTGTTGCACTAGAAATAGAGAAAAGGTGCCAAATTATTTTAGGTCGGCCTCAAGATAGAAATTTTTTCCTGAATAACGAAAGGTACCCATCTGCGAAGCAAAAGCCGGTTTTTTATGCTTCAGATGCTCACAAACTTGAATATATTGGCACAATGTATTCTTGGGTCAAAGCAAAACCAACCTTTGAAGGCTTAAGGCAAGCTATTATTGAACCCGACCTCAGGGTTCAGCAAACGAATGACTTTGTGGAAAAAACATACAGTAAGCCATGGTTTAAATCAGTTAAGTTAGGTGGAAAAATTTTTTCTGGTGAGGATATAAGTTTTTTTAACCAAACAATCCCATTAAATCCGAACCTAGTCACGATTGTGGGTGGGAGGGGGACTGGCAAAAGCCTTTTTCTAGATGCAATGCACTCAAGATTTAACCATCAATCTCAGCACTCAAATGCGCGGAGGGTTAGCGGTGAAAGCCTTAGTGTTGAACTAGACCAAGGTGATGGGACGGTATTAAAATTCGATTCTTCTGCAAATACGTACTCTTATTTACATGTTTCTCAAGGAGATGTTCAACATTTCAGTCAAAAGCCTGATGATCTGAGTGGCGAGATAAAAAGAATGTTAGGAATCCATGGTATAGAGTTTGATTCTGTTACCAGTTCTGAAATATCAAACAATCTGAGTAAATATCGTACGTTCGTTGAGTATTGGGAAGATGTTGATTCTCAAAGCCAGCGTATTAATACGCAACAATATCAACAAAGTGTTATTGATAGTAATGTTCAGTTAATTGGCACGCTTACTAACCCTCAAAATAAGTTGTTAATTGAACGATATCAAAATAACTCAAAGAGTATTAACGAAAAAAACAACTTCATTGATGAAGCAAGGAGTACGCTAGCTCTTTTGTGTCGCCATGCTTTAGAAATAAACCAAAGAATTACGTTGTTAAATGCCAATCATTGCTCAGTAAATAAGTCGCCATTGATTGATGAAGCTTTGGTCAAAGACCCCATTAGTAAAAATATAGATATATGTAAGAGTGAAATTCAAACATTAATCGAATCAAATAATGAAATTGCTATTCAGTTTAGACAGCAAGGTATCAATCAGGATATATCATCTTTGCTAAGCAAAGTTACTGAGTTTCAAAAGTCTATTGATCAGGCATCATCGAAATTAGATGAGATAAATCAAAAGACAATAGAGTATCAAGCGTTTGTTAGGGAGCGTGGAGAGCTTGCTTTAAAATACAAAGAGTACATTGATTGTCAAAAAAACAACATCAACCAGGCCTTTGAAAAGCTTAAAATTCAACAGCCAGGCTGGAATTTTGAGCAAAATGAATTGGTTCAGGAAATTCTTTTAGATATACATATTAATGGTAACGTCGTATTCAATGTGCAGCATTTTTACAGTGGGATGGAAGAATGCTTAAATCGTGGAAAATTTAGAAGTACAAGTGATAAATCTACTTTTGATCGGTTGCAAGAAACATTTTGCGTAAGATCAATAGATGACTTCTTCAAGCTATTGTCTGGTGAAAAAATCATTAATTGTGATGGTGTTCCAACGAGTATAGAAGAGTTCTTTTGGAAACCAGAGTTCTTTAATAAAGGAGGGCGATTTGAATTATTAAATTATCTCTATTCACCTACAAATATTAAAAGGTATCTATATGCAAATGCAGACTTCCAGTACAAGGGAAAGACTGTAAATAAGCTCTCTGTTGGCCAACGAGGCACATTTTATGTTTGTTTAAAATTGGCAACTGATCCATTCGGTAGCCCATTTGTATTTGATCAGCCTGAAGATGATCTAGACAATGAATTTATTATGTCACAGCTAGTTCCTTTATTTAGAAAAATAAAGAAATACCGACAAGTCATCATTGTTACACACAATGCGAATTTGGTCGTAAATACCGATGCAGAACAAATAATTATCGCTGACAATCAAGGTGAGAGTATCCGTTATACTTCAGGTTCTGTTGAAGATGGTAATGTTAAGGAAAACGTAGGTATAAGAGCAGAGATTTGTAATATTTTGGAAGGTGGTAGCTATGCTTTCGAGAAGAGAGAGCGTAAGTATGGTATCCAAAAGTAGGTTTAACAAGTCACTACACTTGAAAGCTTGATTTGCTTCACTCCTCCGAACTCCGGTGAGTGAAGCGTCAATACCCGCTAAGACAACAGATACTAATTACTACTCCAAATGAGGATCATCAGGCTTTTTAGGTTTACTCGCTACTTCTGTTAAGCCGTCTTCGCAATCACCGCTGTCGCAGGTATTTAAATCGCTTTGTGCTTGTTTATCTTGTTGCAGCACTTGCTTTAAATCTTCCATGCGTTGGCGCACGGCTACGCCGTAGCTGGCGTCGTCTCCCCATAATGCAGCCAGTTGCAGTACTGCAGCGCGGTCGTGGTCTCTAAACAGTTTACCAGCACGCTCTGCATCTTGCTTAGTGTTACCTAGTAACTCGAGTGCTTCTACGGCAAGGTTAATAGCTGAGTCGACTGTTTCGCGGTTAAACGCATCTACTTTTAAATTAAGTAATTGATACGCATGGCGACGGTCGATTGCGCGGGCAACAATTTTAAGTTGCGGGTAGTTTTTATGGGCGAGCTTAATTATCTCTATGGTTTTATCGGGGTCGTCTATTGCTACTACCAACATTTGTGCGGTGTGCGCGCCTGCGGCTTCAAGGAGTTCTTGGCGTGCGGCATCGCCATAAAATACGGTGTTACCAAAACGGCGCAGTAATTCTATTTGGCTAGGGCTGTGATCAAGTACGGTAATTTCGTAGCCTTGAGCGTGCAGTAAGCGCCCCATAATTTGGCCAAAACGTCCGTAGCCGGCAATAATTACGTGTTTAGCGGTACTTATTTGTTCTGGCTTATCAAACTCAGGCATAGCACTGCTGCTGCGTTTTTGTATTTGCTCATAAACCATAAGTAGTAACGGCGCTATTAGCATTGATACTGCAACAACTAAGGTAACAAGACTGGTTTGCTCGGGCGTTAAAATGCTTAAGGTGGTGGTTACGCTTAAAAGTACAAAGGCAAACTCACCCCCTTGGGCAAGCGCTAAGGCAAATAATAACTGCTGTTTACTGTTAATTTTAAAGGTAACGGCAAGGGCAAATAAAATGCAGGCTTTAACTACAATGAGTAAAACCACTAAGCCTATAACGGTACTAAACTCGTTAAATAGCAGTTCAAAGTTAATTGATGCGCCAACAGTTATAAAAAACAATCCTAAAAGTAAGCCTTTAAAGGGTTCTATATCGGCTTCTAATTCGTGTCTAAATTCGCTCTCGGCAAGTACAACGCCGGCTAAAAAAGTCCCCAGCGCAGGCGATAAACCAATACTTTGCATAACCAGTGCAATAGCGACCACTAAAAACAGTGCAAAAATAGTAAATATTTCACGCATGTGGGTTTGCGCTATATATCTAAATAACGGTGCCGATACATATTTACCGCCGGCAATAATAGCGGCAATAACCGCGACTGATACACATACTTGTTGCCATACAGGCCAGCTTGCAATAATCGAGTCGCTGATTTCTTTTGTGCTAGTTTGCGGGGCAAATGCAAGCAGTGGCAATAGGGCTAAAATAGGAATAATGGCGATGTCTTGAAACAGCAATACCGAAAATGCGTTTTGTCCGGCTTCTTGCTTTAGCCAGCCTTTTTCTTCAAGGCTTTGCAGTACAATAGCGGTAGAGGAGAGCGCCAGCATTAAACCAATGGCGAGTGCGGTTTGCCAATGCATGGCAAAAAACCAATAACAAAATGCAAATATAGCCGCTGCCGATAGCACAACCTGTAAGCCGCCAAGCCCTAAAATAGAGTGGCGTAATGTCCATAAACGCGAAGGTTGTAGTTCAAGGCCCACTAAAAACAGCATCATTACTACGCCAAATTCAGCGAAGTGCATTACATCGGTTTGATCGCCCACAACACCCAGCGCATAAGGGCCAATGAGTATTCCGGCAATTAAATAACCTAACACAGAGCCAAGTCCGACTCGTTTTGCAATAGGGACAGCTACAATGGCTGCTGCTAAGTAAATTAAAGCTATTTCTAACACGCGTTTATCCTAAGTCATTCTATTTATGCTCAAGGTATTTGAGCATAAATAGAATGACTTAGGTTCTTATAAAATACAATGATTCATGTTGCTGAAAATACGTTATTTTTAGCTCATACTGTTAGGGCGTGTTGATCTTTGCTGGGTGAATTTGCAGCAGTATGTTTGGTTTTTAGGCAAGGCGGAGCCTATGAAGTGTGGTTATTCCCCATAAATAGGCGATAACGCTGCATAAATGCCAAACATGCGCTGCCCTTTGGGTTCTTTCTAGGGACGATTAACTCTTTGTTGCTCGGTTTTTACTTAGCCCACTAGGCTACAAACCTCGCGCCGCGATTTAATCGCCCCTAGATTGAACAAATTTCAATCCACAAAGATCAACACGCCCTAATCAGCGACTTTTACTGAACCGCTAATATTATCGATACTTACATCGCCCGAGCCTGACTCAGTAATAGTGAGTCCTTTGGCGTGATTAACACGAATGTCGCCCGAACCGTCTTCGATAGTGACGCTTGAGCCAATATGCTCAATAAGCATGTCGCCAGAATTATCATCTACATTAACAGCTCCGTTTATATGGCTTATTACTATATCACCCGAGCCATCTTCAACGTTTAGCGAACCGTTTACATTACTTACGTGCATTTCGCCTGAACCATCTTCAATAATTGCATTGCCGCTTACATTATTTATATGAATGCTGCCAGAGCCGTCGGTTAGTTCTACATTACCTGCGATGTTTTCAAGGTTTACTTCACCAGATCCATCGTCAATAGTTAGGTTTTTAGCACCGCTTATAGTTAAGTCCCCCGAGCCGTCTTTTACATTCATATTGCTTTGCATTGCACTTATAACAATGTCGCCAGAGCCATCATCAATATCTAAATTAAGATTACTTGGTACGGTAACAACTAAATCAATATGTGGTGATTGACCACTGTAAAAGCTAATACCATTACGACTTTTATTTTGAGCAACAAGCTTTGCCTGTTTACCGTCTTGCTCTAGTGTTAGCTCGTACTCATCTTCAATATCGGCTGTGTAAATAGTGGCATCAACACGAATGCTGGTGGCTGTTTGTGAGCCTTTTATTTCAAGGTTGCCTGCGCCACTTAAAACATTTAAATACTCAAGATTGTTGCTAGGCAATGTGAGCTGTTGTGTTTGTTTTACAGACGCCACGCTTGGCGATATGTGAAACACACAACCACTTAATAATAAAATACCGCTAATTAGCGAAAGTGGTTTTGTAATGCGAGAGACTGTTGATGAACTCATATTTAATCCTTTGATCTTTATTGTTTGAATTTAGTATGAGTACAATAGAGCAAAAAGGAGACAAAAAGTTAATCCTTTGTTTTATATTGGGTTTTATTTTTTATGAAAATAAAAATAATCAAAAAGTAGTTAAAAAAACCAAATTTTGATAAATAATAAAAAAGGATGCGAAGTGCATCCTTTTTTATTAAGTGGCTTTAACCATTGTATTAATGTGCTCTAAAGTAGCTTATTTGCTGTTTGATTTTTTCAGCCAATGTCATTAATTCACTTGCCGAATTTACAGTGCTTTGCGTGCGAGACTCACCTTCTTTAGCGAGCTGGCTTATAGAATGTAAATTTTGAGTGATTTCTGCAGCAACGGTGCTTTGTTGATCTGTTGCCTCAGCTATATTGTTTGATGAGCGCGTTAGATCGCCAATACTTTGAGTGATAAAGTTAAGTTGCTCTCCGGTTTTTTCACCTTCTTCAGCTGATTTAATACCCAACTGGCGGCTTTGTTCCATTTGTTTAGTTGCGGCGGTAACTTGTATTTGTAGTTGCTCAATTGTTTGGCTAATTTCTAAAATTGATTTTTGTGTACGCTGCGCTAAGGTTCTCACTTCATCGGCAACAACTGCAAAACCTCTACCTTGTTCGCCTGCTCTTGCTGCTTCTATAGCGGCATTAAGTGCTAGTAAGTTAGTTTGCTCAGCAATACCATTAATGACTTCAGTTACTTTACTTATTTCGTTACTTGCTGTGTTTACTTTTTCAACAGAGTTATGGCTATCATTTAGCTGCTGGCTTAGCTGCATTAAGTCATTAACAACTTGGGTTAATTGTGTACGACCTAATTGAGCTTCTGCATCTACTTGTTGGGTTCGTTGAGCGCCTTCATTTGCGTTATTGGCTACATCTTTAATTGATACTGACATTTCTTCGATGGCGGTGGCTATTTGGTCTGTTTGCCCCATCATTGCATGCGCTTCTTTACCATTAGTGAGGGCGTGCTCTTTAGAAGTGCCTGCTTGGTTTTCCAGTTCAATTACTGAATCTTGTAAAGCGAGTATTAGTTTTTTTAGCTCAACCGACATGCTACTTACACTCGCGGTAATTAGGTCTATTTCATTTTCACTATTTGTATTGGTATTTACAAAATGTTGTGACAAATCACCTTTACCTAATGCATCAACGCTACGTGTTAATTGTCTTAATGGGTTAAGTGTTTTTACTAGCACCCAAAATAGTAAAATTGAGATAGCAAGAATACCCCCAACAGACGTTATGCTGTTAACTACCATTAGCTTTATGCTCTCTTCAGTGAGTTCGCTTTCTTTTACACGACCAAGTAAGGTCCAATCCCACCCAGGTACTGTTTTGCTGTAAGCAAACATAGGGGTGTTATTTTCACTATTATATTTTAATGACTGACCTTTTTTAATTGCCTCTAGATTAAGTCCATCAAGCGCTTTGGAGTTCACTTTTGAGTCAACTGCGGCTTCTTTCCCTGCTATAACTACATCATTTGTATTTCTGAAAACAAATAAGTTACCGCTTTCTTCAATTACTATTTTATTAACAGACCCTCTAAGAGATGCCAGTGCGTCGTTTATATTAAAACCTATGTATAAAATACCAATTACTTGGTTTTGTTTATTTTTAATTGGTTGGTAAACAGTCATGTATTCGTTACCGAATAATTTAGCATAGCCTTCATAGCTTTGACCGTTCATAAGAGGTTGATAGCCTGGGTGGTTTTTTCCTAGGTAAGTACCAATAGCGCGTTGTCCATCACTCTTTTTTAAAGAGGTAGTAATACGAAAAAAATCATCCCCATCTCGCATAAATACCGTGGCGTTACCTCCGGTTAATTTAGCGTAATTTTCAACAATATCGATATTGTTATTAACTTGTTCGTTATCATGTAAAAGAACGGGCACCATAGTATCTACGACCAATACCTTTTGATCGCTTTTTTTAAATTCACCAGGGTACATACCTTTAAATACAGTGGCATTACGCTTTGCTATTGCCAGCAGGCTGTCGTATTGAAGTTCTAAAAGATCTGAAATAGCCGTTATTTCAGATTTTATTGCTGTTTCACTTTTTTCAGAAAGTGTATTAGCCGAAATTAAATAGGTAGATAGCCCAACTAAACTAAATACACATAGCGTTAAAGTGAATGCAAGCGCACCAATTTGTTTTGATATTGACCAGTTTTTATAGCTCATACTTCACTCCAGAGAAAGACGGTATTTATGCGTGCTAAGTTTAATTATAGGCATTTTAAGTTGTTTTATTTGATGACTCGCTAGTAACGAACTTTGCCTGATAATCAATTTATCATATAAAACAAACAATACATTAAATGATAATAAAAAATTAATAGTTTGTGACGAAAGTGTTTTTTGTAGTTTGTTTGATTATAGCTAGGGTGGTTATATTTATTGCTGTTTTTTAAATATAAAAAATCCGATAGGGCATGCCATATCGGATCTTTATTTAACTCATTTAATTTAAGTATAAATTAAAAACTGTAGGTGATGTTGCCATATAAAAATCGACCATCTAAACCGTATGGTGCATACGGCGTATACGGGAAAATCTGACCGAAATCAGAGTAACCAATGTTATTTACTGTAGCTTGCGGGTACTGATCGAATAAGTTATTAGCGCCTAATGCAAATTTCCATTCATCATTAGGACGATAAGCAACTTCTAGATCGGTTATCCATTTTGCATCTAGGTATTCATCGCGATCACTTGTTGTAGAAATATCTGCAACTTCACCGTAACGTGTTGCGCGCAGTGTTGTTTGCCATTCGTTAAAGTTCCAAACAGCAGATAAGTTCCACTTGCTATCAGGTGTACCTTCTTCAAAACGACCCACTTCGCGACGAGCAAACACTACGTAGTCATCACCTAAAGAGTTAAGCTGCTCTGGGTTGTCGTCAACATGAGTAACTTCGGTGTCGTTAAAGTTAGCGGCTGCATTTAAACGTAAATCGCCTAGGTTATCTAATTCAAGCGTGTACGTTGCAACTATATCTATACCCTGTGTACGTGAGTCAATCGCGTTGGTAAAGTAGCGTACGCTTTCGGTATTTAACTCACCCGCATCGGCTAAAATTTGTTGTACAGCTTCACCCGATAAATTTTCAGATAAAACAACACGATCATCAATATCAATACGGTATGCATCAACCGTAAGGCTAAAGTTACCTTGAGTGTATACAAAGCCTGCTGTTAAGTTTACAGAATCTTCTGCATCTAGCTCTTTTGCGCCCAATGCTTGTGCTGCTGGCGCGTCACTTGGAAACAAGCCAACTTCAAATGGTTGATTGTTTTCAAGCACAGTTGAAATTTGACGATATGAGCTTTGTGCTAAAGACGGCGCGCGAAAGCCTGTACTTAGCGCACCACGTAACGATAGATTATCGGTTAGGCTGTAACGTGTTGCTAGTTTTGACGTGAACGTATCGCCAAAGTCGCTGTAATCTTCGTAACGACTCGCTAAAACAACATTCCATTTTTCTGTTAAGTAGGTGTCAAATTCAACAAAGAGGGCAACGTTATGGCGGCTTTCGTCAGTTACGCTCTCAGGACCAAAACCAGATAGTACTTGTGCGCCGCCGGCAGCAATTGGGTTGCCGTCGCTATCTAGCGCAGTAATATAAGAGGCTTCTTCGCCTTGTTCTATTTTGTAGCTTTCGTGGCGGTATTCAGTACCTACGGTAAAAAATACGTCATCAGGTAAGCCTAAATCGAGAGTGGTATTGGCCGTTGCGTTTACTAAAAACTGATCGTAAACCAATGCACCGTTGTCAAATTCGGTTGGGCTGTCGGCACCTAGTGATGTATTAATACTATTTACAACACCGAAACCAAAGTCGTTGCGGCCGTAGTTGGTACTTACATCCCATGTCCAGTCGTTAGTTTCGCCTTGTAAGCCCAATGCAAATGAGTAGTCTTGTACGTCTGTTTCAATTTGCGGTAAAAAGCCATCTGGGTACACTTCTAAAACGTTACGGCTGTCTTTTGCTCGGCGGTAAAAACCACCTGAATTACCTTCACGCTTTGAGTAGCTACCAAATGAATAAAGGTTTAAGCCGTTATCTAAATCGTAACCCATGTTGTAAAACAACGCGTAATCTTCAAGGTCTGCTTTACCAAAGCGGTGGTTGTAACGATCGATAGTAAATTCGCGTGGGTCTAGGCTGCCATCATCAAGGCGACTGTATTGTTCGCGTGGGTCAAAGCCTGAGCGTTGAGTTGAGTCGTTATCGCGGTACTCAATGGATACGTTTACAAAGCCGTTATCAGATAACGAAAAGCCAGAGTTTGCACTAACAGTGCGTGTTGCGCCGTCGTTTACTTCTCTATCGCCGCCGGTATTAAATGCAAGGTTACCGTTTGCATCTGCGTAGGTGCTTTCTAGCTGAGATACGCCAGCCATTTGTGTATCGTATTTACCGTACGTTACGCTTACGCTACCGCCTTCTGAGGCATCTTTAAGTACAATGTTAATTACCCCAGCAATTGCATCAGAACCGTACTGTGCGGCCGCACCATCGCGTAGTACTTCAACACGTTTAATGGCTGAAGTTGGAATCATGTTTAAATCAACAGCTGTAGAGCCTCGGCCAACAACACCCGCTAAGTTTAATAGCGCACCAGCGTGGCGGCGCTTACCATTAATAAGCACTAATGTGTGATCGGGTGCTAAACCACGTAAAACAGCAGGTTTTGCATGGTCAGTACCATCACCCATAGTGGCACTTGGGTAGTTAAAGCTAGGTACTTGGTTTGCTAGTATTTGGCTTATTTCTAGCTGACCGGTACTTTGCATATCACCGCTGGTAATAATGTCTACGGGTACCGTACTTTCGGCAATACTGCGTAGGCTTCTGCGAGTACCGGTAACCGAAATTACTTCGATATTCTTTTCTGCTTGATTATCTTGCTCTGCGGCAACGGCCATAGAGTAAGGTGTGCTAAGTGCAGTGGTAACGGCCAAGCTAAGTGCGAGTTTATTTGCAGATAAACGCTTAAAAGTCATTAATTGTTCCCCAAGAGCTGCTAGTCGAAAAGGAGCGCATCATATAGAAGCGACTACCCTAGTGCAAAGATAAAAACTATCTAAGATATTCTAAGTTGTTAACACATAAGATCACTGTTTACGCGCGATATAGGCGTTTGGATCGTTGTAGTTGCAATCTTGTGTCGAATGGTTGCGAATTCAAGGGAATTTTAGATAAAAGTTAGTAAGACGTAAAAAGGCCAAGCAAATGCTTGGCCTTTCAATTTTTTAAATTTAGTGATTTAAATTATTCAGGGGCAACTTCAAGCGTTGTAAATAATGCATAACGTCCTGCATCTACGCCTTCTTCATTTACGGTAACCTTGTTAGAAGTTTCGATTAGGTATAGGCCTGGTTCTTTCCACGTAATTGTAAACATACCTTCTTTATCGGTCGTTACTTTTACTTCGCCACGGTCGTTACGGTAGCGTGTGTCGCCTTTTAAAATACTTACTTCAACGCCTTCACCAGCAGATTTACCATCTTGTAGTAACTGAAAACGTGCTTGTTCACCTACAAATAAATCGTTTGGATGCGTTGGACCGCTAAGCTCTAAGCCTAAACCTAATAGGGCAGGCTTTGAGGTGCCATTTCGGCTTACAAATGTATCTACTGTTGAAACAACCTTCGTTGTAGTTACATCTTTTGCATTGCTAGGTAACTCGGCGTCTGTTTTCTTACCAAATACACGCTTGCGCTTACCTTCTTCGTTTTTATAGAAGGTCATGTACATTGGCTTTTGGGTCATTGCAATGTGATAAGTGCCTTGCTCTGTTAAGCTTACCGCAGCTGAGCTTTTACGTTTTAAGTAATAAGCACGGATGGTTTCAGATACTGGCTCACCATTAGGCGCAAGTGCCATTAATAATGTGTCGTCGTACTCGGCGCCTTTTTCTTTAGGTTTAAAGGCTTTGTCTGGTGCAAAAATTTCGTTTGAAATACTTGCGTCAATCATTACGTAATGCGCTTTATCGCCTGATAAAGATGTGTGCGAAGGTAGTAACCAACGTCCGTGTGCACTTGCCGAAGTTGACACTAAAGCAGATAAGCTCAATGCGCCGATTAATGCCGTTTTTAATAAATTAATTTTCATTGTATTTCCTTAAATTTAAATGATTAAGTAGCAGCTACTTAGTGCTTACAGTGACGAAGCTTTTAGAAAACTCGTTTTTACCATCAATTGTCAGCTTGCCTGATTTAGTTAAATCAAGCTCAACACGGGTGTAGTCTCTGCCGCCTTCTTCGCGTACAACTTCAATATTTAGTAAGTATTTACCTGGTTTTACTGGGTTACCGTCTAAATCATTACCTTGCCAGTTTATGGTGTAAGTACCCGCGCGCTTGGTTGCGCCGCTAATGCCATCAAAGTTGGCATCGCTTTTACCGGCTTTACGCCACCATTGGCGTAAGTCTTTAAACCATTCTGCTTTTTGTACCCAAAGTGCAAGCGTTGTAACGTGTTTGCGCTCTGGTGTTTCAAGCCAAACTGCAACGTATGGACGGTGATACGGTTGTACTTCTAAGTCGGGAAGCGTTAATTCAACCTCTAGCTGTGGTGTTTGCGCATGCGCCGTTGTTTGAAAAAACGCAGCTACAAGCAGTAATGCGGCGCTTATAAATAATTTAAATTTAACCATTAAGACACTCCTTTTATTTGTGGAACCCAACATAAATAAATAACCAGTGGAGTTGCGACTCCTAGTAAGGTTATCCATATTCCTGCTAAGCGTTTTTTTCTATTTTGAAACAAAATAATCATGCCGGTGATGGCAAATAAAATCATTAGTACGGCAGATATATCAATTACCCAACTCCATACTTCACCGCTGTGGCGGCCTTTATGTAAGTCGCCAATGAGGCTTAAAAAGCCACCTGTTTGGTAATCAAGGTTTAACTCGCCAGTTGTAAAATCAAGCTCTGCGTAGGCAAACCCTGCAGGCAGTGGGTAGTCGAGCATGACAAGCGCGTCTTCTTTTTCCCACTCAATGCTTTTTACTTTTGTAAGTGCATATTGCTCGGCTAAGTAAGCTTCTATTTCTGGGTAAAGCGTTGGCAAGGTATTTAGCTGCTCATTTGCTTTGGTAACTAGCTCAGCTGGAATTACCGCCGTTACTTGGCCGTTATTTTTGTCGTTTTTAAGCCAATCAATATGGTTGAGCACAATGCCGCTAACACAAAATAAAATAAGCAAAAAAAACAAAGCTGTAGAAATATAAATATGTAGAGCTCGGCTTGTACTATACAAAGCCCGCTTATTAATAAACGACATAAAAACAGTAAATAAATTAAATTTACAACATGATAATGATTTGCATTAGCTATTACAAATCTACTTACTTATCTTTACATAAAAACTTTAAAACAAAGGTGGTATGCAGGTAAAAAATGAATATTTAATGCTTAGGGGGGCTGGAGGGTCTTAAAATAAGGTAAATCATTACCGATACTTCTATTACTGCAACGAGATAAATAACCCAAATAGGGGCGGCTGAATACAGTAAAAATATAAATCCAATTAACATGCCAATGGCGGCGTAGCATTTGGCTTTAACAGGCACTACTTTATGGGCTTGCCATTGCTGCAGAGTTACACCGTAACGAGGGTGGTTTAACAGCCATTGTTCAAGCGCGGGTGATGAGCGAGTAAAGCAGGTGAGCGCTAAAATAAAAAATATAGTGGTAGGCATGACCGGTAACACAATGCCAATAATGCCCAAGGCTACAAGTATTAAGCCAAGCGCTTTAAACCATAAGTTTTTATAACAAATAAACACTGCTTTTATATTCACTTAGGCTCTTTTTAGGCGTGTTATGGTATCTCTAATTGTAGGCTAAATAGCTATTAATTCGAAGCTTAAAATCAATAAAAAAGGGCAAACTAAGTTTGCCCTTTTAAAAATAAATGCGGTTAACAGTTTAGAAGTAGTAACCAATATTTATGTTGAAGCGACGTTCTGTATCGCCATCACCAATAATTGTTCCGCCAATAAATGGCTGGTTACGTGCTTGAATAAAGTCGAAGTAACTAAAGAAACCACCTGCAGCAACACTCATACCCGTTACGTTCATCCATGTATCTGCGCTATCGTCAGACTTGTCATAAATAATGCCGTAATCGTTGTAAAATTGAATGTCGGTAACTGGGCCCCAATCAAGCGAGTAATTATAAGCAACGTTAAAGTTAGTCATAGTTGCTTCGCTAGATACAGTGTCATAATACGCATACGCACCAACAACAAAGCGGTCGCTGCTGTCGTCTAGATCGTAGTCGTATTCACCGTGTTGAAATTGGATATTCCAGTTGTTAATTGTGCTATCAACATGAAATGCCCATGCACCGTAGTTACCTGCACGATCGTTACCGTCATGTAAACCACCACTTAATAATGATACACCCACATCGGTAGTTATATTTTTGCTGTGCTCAATTTGGTATGTTGCACGCCCGGCAAACGTATTGTATTCGCCTATGCGAGAGCCTGGTGCATCGTATGTACCTTCCTCTGCTGAGCGACTACCAATAATGTCGTAAGAGTAACGATGGTTAATATCTGAAGAGCCACCGTCTATACCACCTAGCTCATCATTTTTGAAAAAGCCTAGGTCTAGTTTCCAGTTATCTTTAAGTTTACGTTTTACTACTACACCTAAATCAAAATCGTCTTCTAGACCTACGTAATAATTAGTACTGAAAAAGTAGCTGTGTGAGTTGTATGGGCCATTACCAAAAGGCACGGGTGCAATACCTGCTTGTCCTTCCCAGCCATCTGCAAACTCGTAACCTAAGTAAGCATACTTAACAACGGTCATGTAATCGTAAAAACGTATTTCGCCGTTAAGTGAAATATCGTTAATCTCACCAGATACATTTATACGGAAAATATCAAAATCAAAATCGCCACCGCGATCTTGGGTATCTTCATCGTATGTGTTGGTGCTGTAATTAAAGCGTATTGCTCCACCAACTTTAATGCCTTCATCTTTTTTCTCAGGTTCAGCTGCGGCAACTTCAACTACTTTTTGATCAGATTTTTTACTGATGTTTGCAACTTGTTGTTCATGCTGCTTATTAATTTGCTGTTGTTTTGTTTTTTCATCAGCTAACTTATTTTCAAGCAATTGCATTTGTTGCTTTAGCTGTTTAAGTTGGCTTTGTAGTGTGTCTAGATCATCAGACGCATAAGAAGTGCTTGTAACACCACCTAGGACTAGTGCTAGTGTTAATTTTGAGAGTTTAGTCATAATAGCCGCTCTGCTTGTGATTAAAAAATAAAAAATTCAAGACGTCAAAAAACGCCTTACGTTTAGAGTAAGTACAAAACTATGTATTTTTTTTATTGTTTATTCTTTAGGAGCTTGAGTAAGTGCACCAACTTCTAGAAGGGGCGATGCATCTAATTTATCTGCATCCATCATCGCGGCTACACGCTGCATTGATGAGAGTAAAAGGCTCTGTTCCCACTCAGCAAGCGCAGAAAACTTTTCAATAAAGTGTTCTTGCAATGGCTGAGGTGCTTTATCAAGTAACTCTTTTCCTTTCTCGGTGAGGTATAAGCTCACTCTGCGTTTATCCATTTGACTGCGTACGCGTGTTACTAAGTTTCTGCTTTCTATTCTGTCGAGAATATTGGTGACCGTTGCTGGGCTTAAATTTACGTTTTGAGCAATACGGCTCGCCGTTATCCCATCGGTTTTTTTAACTTCTTGCATTATAAGCAATTGTGGGCCAGTTAAACCCGAAGTTTTATTTAGCTGCTTAGAATGTAAGTCAATCGCGCGGATCACTTTACGTAAAGAAACCAATAACTCGTCATATTTTTGCATTTGCTTATCTCATCGATGGGGCGGTAGTTTGCCGTAATCGCGAAATGTTACACATCAAATAAATTGAATTCAAACAATATATTGCACATTAGGCCGCTTTTGTTGGTTTTTAATAGTTAGAGCAGTAACTAATGTAAAATTATATTGTTTAAATTATAGTAAATTTTCTTAGCATCTTGTGTGCATTAAGTTGCGCACAGTACGTATGTTGTGAATAATTGGCAAGTCTTATTGTATAGACTTTAGTATTATTCATTTACAGCTGTTAGTACAAAGTAATTGTTTGTGAGTTTACTGTATATGTATTAATCGGCAATGAACAAATTCAGCAATCAATATTTAATATCAATAGCGTATACTTTAAGCATGCATTATTGTTTCTGCACAAATATTAAAAATCTTTAGTATCAGTATTATAGGGGAAGGTATGAAATTATCGCCATCAGTTAGCATTGAGCAAAGCGAAACCGGTCTTGAGTTTATTAAAGTAGCTAGTGCAAAGTGCGATGCAAAAATATTCTTGCAAGGTGGGCAAATTACCCAATTTACCCCTAAAAATAATGAGCCGCTTATTTGGGTATCGCAAGAAGAAACCTATCAAGAAGGGGCAAGTATTCGAGGTGGTATTCCTGTTTGTTGGCCGTGGTTTGGTACACACGCTAATGATGGCTGGCCTGCTCATGGTTTTGCGCGCACAAGCGTGTGGCAAGCCGATGAAGTACACGAATCTGATGAGCAAATTACGGTTAGTTTAAAGTTACCTATGAAGCTAGTTAATACAACGTATTGGCCGCATCAGTCAGCATTAAAAGTGGAGTTTATATTAAGTGATAAGTTACAGGTTCGCTTAACTACGACTAACTTAGGAAATACGCCATTTAGCTTTACTCAAGCGCTGCATACCTATTTTCCTACATCAGACATTACAAATACCCATGTTGATGGTTTGCAAGGCGCGCAATATATTGAGTTTAGTGAAGGGCCATTTGTGCAAAATGACGTTGTAAGTTTTGAGCGCGAAACCGACATGATTTATACACAAGCAAGTGCAGTACAAACTATTAATACGCCAGAAGGTGTTATTAATGTGATCCGTGAAAATTCAAACTCATGTGTACTGTGGAATCCATGGATAGAAAAATCCAAACGCTTATCTAACTTTGCTGATGATGAGTATAAAACAATGCTCTGCCTAGAGGCTGCTAATGTACTGACAGATAAAGTAACGCTTGAGCCAAAGCAAAGTCATACATTAGTAACCACCATTAGCTGGGTTAATTAATAATCCCGATAGGATGCAATTGTGTTTAACAATCAACAAATAATGGATTTACCAGCGCACACCGCCATTAGCTTTAAGCCTTTAGCTGACAAGGCCTTATTACATACTCAGCTTAACTGGCTTACATTTTATATTCCGTTAATTGGGGTACTTATTGCGGTTTGTTATTTTAACGAAGCTTTTGCAGAGAGAGCGCAAACTTACTTGCTAATTGGTATGCCCGTTTTAGTAGCTGTATCCATGTTGTACAACATGGTTAGCATAAGGCTGCAAGGTTTTGCGGTACGAAACCACGATATTGCTTTTAAAAAAGGCGTTATTTGGCAACAAGTAACGGTATTGCCTTTAGCGCGAGTACAACATATGGAAATACATCAGGGGCCAATAGAGCGAAAGCTTAGCCTTGCGAGCATCAAATTATTTAGCGCAGGCGGCGTAAGTGCCGATTTACAAATTAGTGGGTTAACCCATGATGATTGTAAAAATATGCGCCAATTTGTACAGAACTACCGTCAAGACGATACGGCTCCTCAGGCGGTTTTAGTTGATGAGTAATAGTATTATTGAAGAGCAAACTAGCTCAAGTGATTGGCAAAAAGTATCGTCTTGGGCGCTTTTATATTTTGTTGTGCATTTTAGTGTGCGCTTTGTAAAAGATGGCCTTTTAAACTTACTGCCTATGCTTGTCGTGTTTGTTACTCAAGTAGAAAATAAATTATTTTGGGCGCAAGTTGCAGGTGGTATTGCGCTGATTTCGTTGCTTGTTTACTCATTTTTATATTATTTAAATTTTAAGTTTTGTATTAGTAGCGATAACGAAATATTGCTTAACAAAGGCGTATTTAAAAAAGAGCGACTTACGCTTAAATTTGGCCGCGTACAAAATGTTAATATTGCCGAGCCATTTTATTTTACCCCCGTAAACTTAGTTAATTGTATTTTTGATGCTGCAGGCAGTGTGTCGCAAGAAGTTGTTTTACCCGGCGTCACTAAAGACTACGCACAGCAAATGCGTAAACAAATATTTGCTTTTAAAGCGCAGCAACAAGAAGAAATACAAAGCACTGAGCAAAGCGAAGTAGATACTATTGAAAATAGCCTAAGCATTAGCAATAAAGAAATAGCCAAATTTGGTTTAATGTCGAATATGGCTATTTTAGCAATCGCTGCTTTTGCCCCTTTTATAAACCTGATTGTTGATTTTTTAGAGAAGCAAATTATTGCTAAAGTAGAAGGCTTTTATCAGCAAGAGCTTGGCATGCTGGCAAGTGCTGCTACCTTTGCGATGATCACCTTAATTGTTTTGCTAGTTTTGGTAGCGGTGATGCTATCGGTGACTATGTCGCTTATTCGTTTTTATAATTTTGAGCTTTACTTTAAAGGTCAAAAATTTAAACGTATTGCAGGCTTGTTAGAGCGCCATCAGCTTTCGATGAGCATGGATAAAGTGCAATCTATTGTTATAAAGCAAAACTTAATGGGCCGATTACTAAAGCGATTTACTGTGGAGTGTTTGCAAGCAAGTAGCGGTGGTTTAGTTGCAGGTGTTGCGGCTAAACAAAATAAACAAACCTTAGTGTTACCTGTATTAAATAGCGAACAAGTTGATAGCGTATGCCAATGGATTTACCCGTGGTTTAACAGTAAAAAACTCGCTTTTAAGCGCGCAGAGCGAGCGCTTTTGTATAAAAATTTAGGCTTTTATTCATTGTTACCCAGTGCGCTAGTGTTTGGCTTTTGTTTTATTGCCGATATTAACACTTTGATTAGCCTTGGTGTTTTGGTGGTGTTTTCTGGCTTGGTAACCTTATCGTATCAGCGTTATGGTTATTACATGCATGAGGATAATGGTCGATTTTACATGGTTGTACGCAAAGGGTTGATTGGCGTTCATTACCGTGTTTTTGAGCTTTATAAAGCGCAAAGTGCACGCAGTATAAGTACGTACTTAATGCGCAAATCAGGCTTAAAAAGCTTATACATACAACTTGCTTCAGGCTTTGCATTTATGCCCTACATAAAGCAGCAAGACGCTGACTTTATTATCGATTTTACAATTAAGCAGATTGAGTCAGATACTCGCAGCTGGATGTAATACCTCTTCATTAAAAAAATAAGGCATGTGTAAATACACATTTGCACATGCTTTATTACACTTTCTTACTGCCCCTGAAAGACATTTAATAATACCCTAGATGGTATTAAGGAATTCTTTTAGGGACACTCATGAAAAAAACACTTATCGCATCGGCTTTATTACTAGCAGCACCAAGCTTTGCAGCCGATTGGCAAACTATTCATACCGAACATTTTAATATTCACTACAGTGTTGAGCATGCTGATTTTGCTAAATCAACTGCAACAGAGCTTGAAATAGTACGCACCAAAGTGCTTGAGCAGCAAAACCGAGCACTTGATAAAACAGTTGATGTAGTGGTGTTTGATCCCCTAAATGCAGCAAACGGCTTTGCGCTACCTACCTCAAGTAACCCTGTAATGGCACTTTTTACAACCCCACCACAATCCGACACAGTTATATCAAACAGTTCTGGCTGGCAGCAGTTGCTTGTGTTGCATGAATATATTCACTTAGTGCATTTAGCACAGCCTACACGTAACGATTGGCAGCAAAAAATGCGTGGTATATGGGACTTGTACGATTTAACCTATAGCAATACACCACGCTGGGTAGCCGAAGGTTATGCCACATTGATTGAATCAAAAATGACAGGGCGAGGGCGGTTATTTGATAACTATTCTGAGTCGATGTTGATTGAATTTGCTCAGCAAGGTGCTTTACCAAGTTATAGCCAGTTAAGTGCAATGGAGGGCAACTTTATGGCGGGCTCTATGGCTTACTTAATGGGTAGTCGCTTTTTAAATTGGTTAGAGAAAAACTATTCAGAACAAACACTCGATAGTGTTTGGACGCGAATGCAAGGCGTAAAAACGCGTGATTTTGATGAGGCATTTAGCGGTGTGTTTGGGCAAAGTGCAGCCAAGCTATATCGCCGATTTATAGCTGAATATACCTATAAAGCAATGCAAATAGAGCAAGGGGAGTCGTTACTTAATAGTGAACTTTGGCTTGAGCTTAACTTATATGCAAGTAACCCAGTACTTTCAAAAGATGGTAGTAAAATTGCGATTGTTGAGCGAGATAAAGAGAGTAATACCAAGCTTATAATTTATAGCACGGATGACAACATTAAAGCGCAAGAAGAGTTTACTAAAGCGCAAAAAGAGCTACTCGAAAACGATGCACAAGATATTCCCGATACAGCGCCCAGTGTGTTTAAGCGCGAACAAAAGCAAGTGCTTAATCAAATAAACCGAGCCGGTATTGCAAATCCTCAATGGGTAAATAGCACAACTTTATATTTCAATGCGTACAGCAATGAAGAGTCGGATATTTATAACAAAGTGTCTGACATATTTAGCTATAACACTGACACTGGAAATATTACACAACTTACCGAACTTGCTGGTATACGACGATTTAGCGTAACCAGTAACGGCGAAACCTTGTATGGCGAGCAAATAAGAGATGGCTACTCTGAATTAGTAAAGGTTGATCTCAATACGCAAACCATCACACCATTATTTACAAAAAGCCTTGAGACAACTTACGATTACCCAATACTCAGTCCTGATGAAACTAAATTAGCTTATTTATCAACGTCATTAAATGAAAATTGGCAATTGTATATACAAGGTATAAACGGCGAACAACAGCTGTCAGTACCTATGCCAAACGGGTATCAATATTTAAGTCAGCCAAGCTTTAGCCATAATGGCGAGTCACTTTATTTTGTTGCAGGTTTAAATAGCGCTACCGATATTTATAACTACAACATAGAGAGTAAAGCACTCACCAAGTTAACCCAAGGGCAAGAGGCCGTTGCCCACCCAATTGAAATGGCTGATGGCTCGTTACTCTATTTTTCGATAACTGCAGATGGGCCAAATGTAAAAACACTGCCAAAAGCTATAAAAAGCACTGTAGTTACTGAGTTTGCAGCTAACAAAAAAGCACCGCTGCTAATAGTAAACGAACATACACTTCCAAAAGCTAAAATATATACGCACGAAACTACAGAGCAAACAAATTACAACGTGCTCGACCAGCACGCTACTTTCGCGATTGGCTCTCAATATTATTCGGCTTCTACCAGTTTGTTAGATTTAAGCATTAAAAGTAGCGACTTATTAAAGCAGCTCGACTTACAAGCGGGTTATAGCACTGATTTACACGATGGGGCATTGCACGGTGGTTATGTGCAGGCAAAATATAATGCGCTTGATGTAAAACTGAAACTTGCACTGTTTGACTACAATTTAGATACATCGCGCCAGTCTCAGCAAAGTCTAAGTGCAGACATGGATGCCCGTGGTGGTTTTGCCGCAATAAGTTACCCCGTTAAATTTGGGCAGTTAAGTTTAATGCCAGAGTTTGCCTACAATTACACTGATTATAAGCAAAGCCATAAAAGTTGGACGCGTTTAGGTATTGCTCAAAATTGGCAATATGATCGTCAAGACTTTGCTATAGGCCAAAGTATTTATGCGAGTTGGTACGATGGCAGTAGCAAAAGTAATAATTGGCAAGGTTATGATTTAGCCGCCAAAATTTTTGGTAAAGCGTTTGGTATTCCTCTTTATGCAAACTTTGATCAAAAGCAACGCGACGACAGCAGCCTTGCATTAGGTGGCTTTAGCTCAAATCTTATTAATCAGCAGCAAAATAGTGAATATGTACTTTCATCTGAGCTGCCTTTTTACAGTGCAACTGCAAAGCGCTATCAAGGCTACGGTGGCGGCTTTAGCTTTAAAGAAGGCATGCCGTGGCTTTATTATAAGCAACATCAACTCGACGACACCGTATATGCACAAAGTTACGGCTTAAAGTACCAAGGTGACTTTAGTTTTGGAATGGGGCCAGCAGGTGTAAACGATTTAACGTTTAATATGGGACTGTCGCGAGTAGAAGGCGACAGTTTTGAAGATGAAATGCGTGCTTGGCTGAGCTTTTATTATTCACTTTAGCGTTTAAAGTTAACCACGGTTTGGCTAAGTTATTTGTCCATTTGTAACGACAGTAACTTAGCTTGATATACATCGAGTTTTTGATTATCACGTTCTAGTTCAATTGCTTTCTCAAGTAAGGTTTGTGTTTGTTTAATATTACCTTGTTGATAGCGAACTTTTGCGAGTTCCAAGTATAACTCAGCAATGTAAGGCGCTTTAGTAATAGCTTGCTCAAGGTGTGCTTTAGCCTGATGAGCGTGGCCAGCTTGTAAGTCGTTTTTAGCGATTACTAGTAATTCATATGGGTCTTTTTCTTTATTAACTAATTGTGAGGTGAGCTCCTTAACAAGCTCTTTGTCGCCTAATTTTTTAGCTAAAAGCTGATAGTTGCTGATTAAATTAATGCTTATTTCATTATTACTAAGTGCTGTTTGATAGATGTTTTTAGCGCTTTGTAAATCACCAGCCCGACGATGCAAAATGCCCGCTATATTAAATAATTCAGGATCATTGGGAGTGTATTTGTTTGCTTGTAGAATAAGTGAGTAAGCAATATCCAGCTGTTTGTCTGCTAGCGCTGTTGCAGCTAAATTACTGTAAAACTTAGAAACTAAATCGTTATAGTCTGCGCTGCTTGAATAAAAACTGCGACGAGTAGGGAAGTAATCAATTAAGGTGCCCGCTCTGAAAAACTCAATTATATTATCATCTTTTTTCTCTACTTTTGGAGCATATACTTTTGTTCTAAAGTGATTAGCGACATAAACAACATTATTTTCTTTTGCGTATATGGGCTTACTTGTAACTTCTTGAAAGCTTGTTTCTAACCCAAGAGCTTGTGCGTAGCTTTGCGTTAAAATGGCTAAACTAATGCAATTACCTTGCGAACGCTTTAGGGTTTGAGCTGAAGTAAGTGTATCGCCATGGTATTTAAAGTTAGCTATCTGGCTTTCGAGGTAGTTGTAAATTATGCGGTCATCACGGATTTGGGATAGCTTTTGGTTTTCGGCGTAAGCTAAAAACATTTCTTTTTCAGCATCCGGTAACTCAAAAATACTGTGCTCGGAAGGTGTGTCGAGTTTATTAAACAAAGAATGGTTTAATAGTTGTTCAAGCCCTACTTGTTGTTCTACTTGCAGAACCTTGGTTGTGTTACATCCAACTAAAAATAAAAAGGTAATACTAATAACTATTTTGATAAATATCATAACCCACTCCTTTGTTAATTTTTACATTACAATGTGGTGGGTTTTTAATCAATGTTATAGATTTTTTTTCTAAAAATTTTATAAATGGACTAATGCTAAATTTACGATGTATAAAATTTTGGCTTAAATACTAATGTGACCATAGTTTTATAATGAAACACTAATAAACTATGCCCTCAGCCCTAATACAGAGCTGTAGGCAAAATAACGGTAGTAGCTTTGGGTATGCGCTAAGTAGAGTTTTATTATTCACTTTAAATGACTGTTAAGTAAATGTTATATTCTGAGCTGTTTTAATAAAATAAGTATTTTGACAATGTCATTTAAGCATCAGAAAGTTCCCAAGAGCGTTGTACTTCCAAGCGTCCCCTCCGACGCACCTGGTTTAAGGTATGAAAAGCCAGAACTAGGTAGTAACTATTGGGTTGTTGATGAGTTTTTTAAACATGAAGAAGCAATGGCTATTCGTTCTTCATGTTTAAAAAAAGAGGTTTGGAAGTACGGTAAGCCGTATACCAAAGAACTTTGGCCTGGAATGCGCACTCCTAATGCTCTAAATAGTAAACAGCTTAAAAAAATAGAAAAATATGTTAAGTCAGTTATCAAAAAAAATAAATTATGGGTTGCTGATTCCAATAAGGTTGTAGTTGATACCAATACTGCAATTTTAGTGGGGGCTGAAGAAGGGGCTTCTAGGCCTCATGTAGATAATCGTTATTTATGTAGATACGCTGCTGTTTTGTATTTAAATCCTGATCCAATTACCTCTGCCGGTACCTCTTTTTATCGTTTAAAGTATGCAAATGAAGCGGCAGGAGGAAATATTGTCGATCCTCCTTATGCTAACCTTGTTGATGCACTTAATGTAAGTAGCCTTCCATATAGCGCATGGTATAAAGACATAGATATTGAGAATCGCTTTAATCGTTTAATTATATTTAAAGGTAGTATTGTTCACAGTGCATCTGAGTATTTTGGAGATGATTTAAATACTAAAAGGCTGGCGATAACATTTTTTTGGATGTGCGAAGATTAATTAATAATTCTTTTTAGGCAGAAAAATCTTGTCGATAGTAAGGCAAAAATTTCGTTATTTAGTTGTTCTAAATGAGACGTTTTTAATGCAACTAGCGTTAGGTTTACTCCCTCAAAATGACTAAGTATTATTGCGCACTCTCTTCTATAAATAATATGTAGAGTGCTGTTTTTATAATTTATAAATAGCTTATTATTAAATGAATCATAAGCTATTATTTTTAAACGCTAGGGCATGTTGAACTTTGTGGATTGAAATTTGTTCAATCTAGGGGCGATTAAATCGCGGCGCGAGGTTTGTAACCTAGTGGGCTAAGTAAAAACCGAGCAACAAAGAGTCAATCGTCCCTAGAAAGAACCCAAAGGGCAGCGCATGTTTGGTATTTATGCTGCGTTATCGCCTATTCATGGGGAATAACCACACTACATAGGCTCCGCCTTGCCTAAAAACCAAACATACTGCTGCAAATTCACCCACCAAAGATCAACACGCCCTAGTGACTTGGCGTTTATTTAAACGGTTTTTTTGTGATTGTTTTTTACGTTTTCGGCGAGTAAACCATAAGTAAAAACCAGTACCTGCTAGCCACACTGGGCTTAAACCAATTACGCACCACAGTATTTTACTTATTAGCCCTGCAAAGTAGCCAAAATGAAGCTTTCTAAAGCTATCAATTACCTGCCAGCCAACGCCTACTTCGCGAATATCCCAGTTAGCTATGTGCTCGCCTGTTAGCTTGTTATAGCTAACCGTATTGGCATACTCACTAGCAAGTGGGTTGGCGGTATCGACTTCGCCGAATAAAGTAATATTTTCGTCAGGTTCGAGTGGCATAACTAAAAACGTGCCGTTAAAAGTGGGTATTTGCTTTTTACTGTCATCAAGTATGCGTTGAAACGAAATATCGCTACTGTGTAGGTTTTTGGTTAGTACAAAGTGCTCTTCATCTGCGTGTTCAATAACTTCGTGATACCACACCGCCCAGTTAAAGTAGCCACCTGTGATAGCTAAAATAATAATGATGGGAGATCCTATAACCCCCGTCATTTTATGAATGTCGCTAAGTACAATTTGCAGTGTTGCACGCCAGCGCACACTAAATAGACGCTGCCAAAATTTACGATAAATAATAAGCCCAGTAATACCTAATACCAATAAAAACAGAGCAAAAAAGAAGCCTAGTACAGTGCCTGTTTGCCCTGGCAGGTTTTTAAAGTCGTTCAGTAAAAAAGTGTAATGTAGTTCTAAAAACCAATCGGTAAAATAATGGCTGGTACCAACAGGTTCAGACAAAATGTCACCCGTATACTGGTTTAAATGAAACTTATACCATTGCTCTGTGCCGCGTTTGACTAAGTAAACCCGATCAGCTGTATCATCGTTAAATATTTCCCAACTACCTACTACATATTCAGGGTAAGCATGCTCTGTTTTGGCAATTAACGTGTCGATTGGCATGCGCTCTGGCAGTGCATTTACAACAAAGTGGCTGCTTGGCATAAGTAAGCCATCTATTTCACTTTTAAAAACTAATACGCTCCCTGTAATACTAATAACAATCAATGGAATGATAGCTATTAGAGCGATCCAACTGTGAATTTTAAAAAGAGTTTTTCTCATAGGTAGTTTTATATACAGCAGTTAATGACTTGCGCATGATAACAACTATCATTTTTATTTAATAGTTTGGCGGTGAGGCTTTCTATTAAACCGGTAAACCGTGAACTTAATTCTACGGTTTTTGTATACCTAGCTTGCCAGTACCTAAAACAAGAATTTCTTATTTAGTTGAGTTAAATTTACGCGGCTCTACAATGCCGCGCTCATAGTAAAAGCCTTTTAAAACAAATGTTTATTAAATGTTTTTATTTCTGCTTTTAATTAACATTTATGTAACGAGCGAGGTTGCTTTGGCGCATTATTTGCCTATATTGTCTTCATTTATTTTGGTTTTTAGTTTTTTACCATTACTAAACAAAATTCGAAAAAATCGTAGTGTCTCAGGTTTATCACTATTGATGATGACGTTTGGGTTAGCACAAAGCCTTTATTTTATAACCTACAATATTTATTTTGAGCGTTTTTATATTGCGTTACCATTTATTGTAACCGGTGCGTTAAGCGGACTTATTTTGTATTTTTTTGCACGTTATAACGCAGCTAAACGAGAACGGGTACAGTTGTTTACTATGCTAGGTTTTTCGTTACTGCCTTTTTCACTACTTTTGAATTCAAGCCTTGATACTGCAACGGTATTAAGCGCTTTAACGTATGTTGGCCTTGTGATGAGTTCGGTACGTGTTATGCCGCAAACTTATAAAACATTGCGTACGGGTAATGTAAGTAATTTAAGCGCGCGCTACTTTAGCTTGCAGTTTATTGCTGGTATTTGCGGCTTAGTTGTTGAGCTTACAACAGCGGCTCCAAGCACGGCGCACTTACTTATGTTTATTATGCTGTTGCTTACCAATGCTGTGCAATTTGGTTGTATGCAATATTATAGAATGCGGCCTGTAATGGCTTAAAGCCAAAATAAAAGTGCTAATTTAGTTTAGGTATGGCAGTTTTAAGCTATTAATCATTACAAAGTTTAAACAATGCAATTAGCTATTCATCAAATTGATGCGTTTACGAATGAGTTATTCAAAGGTAACTATGCGGCAGTGATCCCACTAAAATCGTGGTTAAGTGACGATTTAATGCTAAAGATTGGCGCTGAGAATAACGTATCTGAAACTGCTTTTACCTACCTGCAAGACGATGGCAGTTTTGTTATTCGTTGGTTTTCGCCGTTAATGGAAATCGATTTTTGTGGTCACGCCACACTTGCGGCTGCCTATGTTTTATGTGAAGAGCATAACATATCGCAAATTCGCTTTATTGCTGATGCGGTGGGCGAGCTAATCGTTAATAAAAACGCTGATGGTAGCTTTGCAATGACCTTTCCAAAACAAGCACCGGTTGAAGTGCAAAATGTGCCTCAGCAACTGCTTGACGGCCTGTCTATACAACCGAGTAAAGTGCTTAAAAATCGCCAAGCCTACTTTGTTATTTATGAAAACGCCGATCAAATACTTGAATTAAAAACTAGCTCAGAGCTTTTAAAAACGCTTTATCCACTTGATGTAGTGGCCACTGCTGCAAGTGCTGAATATGATTTTATATCTCGTTATTTTTGGCCTGCAAGCGGTGGTGACGAAGATTATGTAACAGGCTCTATTCATACTGGCTTGGCACCTTACTGGGCGCAGCAATTGGGTAAAACTACGTTAAGCGCTTATCAGGCTTCAAGCAGAGGCGGGTATTTACTATGTGAAGTGGGTGATACAACCGTCACCTTAACGGGGCATGCTGTAAGGTATTTAAAAGGCACTATTTATATTTGATCTGTGAATTAAGTGATAAAAAAGGCCACGTTAAACGTGGCCTTGGTTTACTCAATTAGTAGAGATATTTTACGCTTCTAGTGCCTTTGCAATTAAGCGATCAATATATTTTTTATGCGCTTTAGTTGCTGTATCTGCACCCCAAGCAATACTGGTATCGGCTATTTGAGTTAGCTGATATAACGCAGCTGTTTTAGCTAAGTTATCGTACTTACTTGCTTTGCCAAGACCTGCAATTGCGATTAGCTGGTTAACATACTCAATTTGTAAGTTGTGACTAATAGAGTTTGCGTCTTTGCTTTTCACAAAAATATTAGCGGTTAAATCTTGCATAAACTGAGTTAGGCTATATTCATTACCGTACAAAGCAGTATCAGAAATACGCAGTAATACCGCTGGGTGTAATAGCTGTGCAAGTACAGACTTTTGCATCCCTAAAATCATTTGGTGTGCTTTAGGGTCTTCATTTTTACCAAAGTGATTAAAGCCACGACGTTGCAGTTGCAAGTAGCTATATAGAGGTTGCATGTTTTGTAGTACGTCTGGTGCAAATACAAACTTTGCGAGTATATCCATCGCTTGTGTTTGACGCTCAAGCGATACCGGTGTAAATGGTTTATCTGCGTTTGCATCACCCACTACAGCACGCTCAACGTACACACCACCAATTTGGCGAGAAACAACACCCGCTTGAGCTCTGTACTGACCAAATAAGCTATTAGCAGAGGTAACAAGCTGTTGGTAAGACTCACCTTTAACTGTTGCTTTATCTTTTAGCTCAGTAAATAATTTATTAATTAACGCCATACGATCTGCGCCATAGGCCGCAGGATTTGACGACAAATCACCAATCATTACACGTGGATCGATATGGCGACCTGGTGCGCGCATATCGTCTGCATCGTTACCAAAGGCAAGGGCATGTTCACTTGAACGAGCAAGTATTTTTTCAAGTCTAGCTTGCTCAGCAGCTTCATCTGCAAGTGCTACGCTGTAGCCATAGTTAATTGCCCAATCATCGTAAGGACCTGGTTTTGTTTGAAAAATATCACCTTGCTGCATACCAATTGGGGCAATGTTAGCCGGTGCATAATCCATAACAGAACCGGTTACTATGCCTTGGGTTTTGTTTTTGTCGTGTACTTCTTTTTCATCCCACAAAATAGATGATTTCATATTGTGGTTAAGACCTAAAGTATGGCCAACTTCGTGAAGTACCAATTGCGTTAGACCTTGGCGAAGCATTTCTTTATCTTCAATTTTGTCGCCGCTAGCAAGACCTTTGGCAAGCATTAGATTTTGTTGAATCTCATGCCCTAGTGAGCAATTTAGCTCACCGGTATTTGTTGTTTCACCGTGGCTCATTGTTCCTTGAGTGAAAAGTGTGTCATAAATCCAGCGGTTTTTCATAAATACAAACTCAAGCATAATGTCTGAGCCCAGTATTTCGCCTGTTAATGGGTTAGCAAGTGCTGGTCCGTATCCGCCAAATGGAGGCTTAGGTGACGAAGTCCAACGCAGTACGTTGTAATTAATATCGCCCGCATCCCAGTCTGCATCATCTGGTTGTACTTTTACCTCTAAGGCATTTTTAAAACCGGCTTTTTCAAAAGAAGTATTCCACGTTAAAACAGCGTCACGAATAGTATCGCGCCATTGGATAGGTGTGGTGTTTTCTATCCACCAAGTAATTGGTTTTACTGGCTCTGAAAGTGCTGCACTAGGGTCTTTCTTTTGTAGATCCCAACGTTTTATAACATCTTCATAAGGTGCCCAATCGGTAGATGTCATTTGATCAAATTGATTTGTAAAATAACCAATGCGCGCATCATCCATACGTGGTGCGTAGTTATTGCTAGGTAAAGCAACAAACGAGTGCTGAACTTTTACCGATACGCTACGTGGGTCGCTTACTGCATTTGAGCCACGTACCGTTGGGCTTGGGTTAGTAAATACGTAATCAACAACCACGTCTAGATTATTAGGGTATGGGCGCTGTTTAATAATGCGTGATTTTTTATCGTCTAATTTGCCTACTTTAAAGCGCTTTTTGGCGTTTTTATCAGCTGGATTTGGCGTAGGTGATACTTTATGAAGTGCTTCGCTTAAAAATAACTTATTTACGTTGAATGCTATTTTACCGTCTTCTTCTTTTTCTATTTTAATGCTCGCAAGTACCGCTTCACTAATATTGGCATCACTCGCTTTTGAAATTGCACTGTTTTCGTCAAATTTGTAGTGAGGTGTTTTGCTAATGATATCGATACGATCAAAGTATTTTCTAAATTCAATTAACTTAGTTTCACGGTACGAACCACGATAATGGCCTGCATCTGTAACGCCATCGACAGTGTGCGCAAAATATACAAACGGCGTATTAAGTTGGGACTCGTTAATCACCATAAGGTGCTTACCGGTTTTTTCGTCTTGATAAAGGCTAAATATACCGGCAAATTCGGTTTGTCCTTTGATCATTTCGCTAAGTGTTTTTGGCTCTTTTTCGTCTTTTTTATCGGCTGCAAATGCATGGCTGCCAAACGCTAAGCTAAGCGCAAGGGTGATGGTCGTTAATTTCATTTTGAGACTTTTAATATTTGTTAATTTAATTGGACTGTACGTAAATTAATTTAATTTCGCACATCTTCGCGACGAAATTTAAGTGTACAACGCTAATTAACTGATATTAATAAACAAAAGTTTGTAACAAAATATAACAAATGAGGTGAGCTGCATGCAAAGTTATTTTTATAGCCCTAAATAGCAGTGGTTTATATGTATTTGCAACAGTTGCTTACAAATGTCACCTTAATGTTTCATATGGCTCTGGTATTATGACGTTAATAGAATTTTGGGGATAATAGGATATGCAAACAAATTCACTTAGATGGGTTTTTCCATTTGTAGCGCTAATTGTTGGTGTTGTTGGCTTTATGGGAATAAATGCCATTGCACAAGAGCCAGAAAAAAAAGAAGTAATTGATACTCGTCCAACAGTGCAAGTTGAGCCAGTGGCTGCAAACGATCATCAAGTTATTATTAATAGCTACGGTGAAGTAAAGCCTCTTGAAAGTACACAGCTTTCGGCGCAGGTGTCGGGTGAAGTGTTAAGTTGGCATCCTAATTTTGTAGCCGGCGGCATCGTTGCTCGCGGTGAAACGTTATTTACTATCGAAAAAGACAACTACGAAGCAGCAGTACTTGTTGCAGAGGCAGAAATTGCTCGTGCACAAGCAGGCTTAATTGAAGAGCAGGCCCAAGCTCAAGTAGCCGCAGATGAAGCAAAGCGTTTTCCAAGTAAAGCGCGTACCGACTTATTTTTACGTAAGCCTCAAGTGTTAAGTGCGCAGGCATCTGTAAAGTCGGCGCAAGCTGCATTAAAACGTGCACAACGTGACTTAGATAATTGTGAAGTAACAGCCCCTTACGATGCATTGGTTATTAGCCGAAATGTAGGTGTTGGTCAATTTGTCACTATGGGTTCGCAAGTTGCTGAGCTCAATAATATTGAAACTGCTGAAGTGATTATTCCTATAGCAGGGTTCGATAGCGTTTTTTTACCAGAGCGTATTAAAGGTATTACCGCAACGATTATTCAAAAAGGCCTAAACAGCTTCACCCGTGAAGGTGTAATTGACCGCGACCTAGGGATTGTTGATAACGCTACGCGTATGAGTAGTCTAGTAGTGCGTATAGAAGACCCATACGGTCTTAAAAACATACAACCAGCCATTAAGTTTGGCAGCTACGTACAGGTGAATTTTGCAGGTGCAATGCTTAATAATATTTACCGTTTACCGCAAGCTTTAGTTAACAATCAAACTGTGTGGGTAGTAAACGAAAATCAAGAACTAGAGCCTCGCAAAGTAACGGTTATTCGAGAAGAGGGTGAGTATTTTTATATTAGCAGTGGTTTAAATGCCGATGACAAACTCGTTATTACTTTACCTGAATACCCGCAAAAAGGAATGCAGGTTAAAATTGCAGGTGTAGCTGCAAAACCTGAAAGCTCAGAAACGAGCACTTCAAACACGCAACAGCTGTAGGGTGTAATAGTTATGAGCGAGTCAATACAACAAAAACAAACAGGGCTAATTGCCTACTTTGCTAATAATTCAGTAGCCGCTAATTTAATGATGTTTTTTATCATTATTATGGGGGCTATAAGTTACTTTACGATTCAGCGTCAAATGTTTCCTAATGTAGAGATTAACTACATTAATATTGAGGCTAATTACCCAGGTGCCTCTCCTCAGGAAATAGAAGAAAGTATTCTTATAAAAGTTGAAGAGTCACTTAAAGATATAACCGAAATTAAAAAAGGCGTGTATCGCGCATTTAGAAATGGCGGTACAGCCAGCCTGGAAATAAACACCGATGCAAAACTTACCGATGTGCTTGATAAAGTAAAGTTGCGTGTTGATGGTATTGCGACTTTTCCGGCGGGTATGGAACCGGTCACCATAAGTCAGGTTGAGTTTAGGCAAGACGTAATAGGTATGACGCTCGTTGCTGACTTACCACTTACAGAGCTTAAGCCTATAGCAAACCAAATAGAGGATGAGTTACTACAGTTATCTAACGTGTCGTTAGTGGTAAACGATGTTCCTCTTGATGAAATAGCAATTGAAATAGAGCCCGATACGCTGCGCCAATATAATCTAACCCTTAGTGATGTGATGAATGCGGTACGCCGTTACTCAGCTAACTTTTCGGCGGGGCAGCTAAAAACAGACGCAGGTGTTATTTCTGTTCGCGTCGAGAATCAGTTTTACTCGGGTGAAGAGTTTAGGCAAATTCCGGTAAAAATTGGCGAGTATGGCGCTAAAGTTTTACTGCAAGATATTGCAGTTATTAAAGATCAATTTACCGAAGGTGAGCGCTACTTTAAGTTTAATGGCGAAAACGCGGTGTATTTATCGGTAAAAGCAACGCAAGAGCAAAACATGATTCCCGTTGCGGATTCGGTTAAAGCGTTTATTGATCAAAAAAATAAGCAGCTACCGCCAGGTATTCGATTAGAGCCATTAATGGATATGACCTACTACCTAAATGCTCGCCTTGATATGATGAAAGCTAACCTGTTTCAAGGTGCTATTTTAGTGGCAATTATGTTGTCGTTATTCTTGCGTTTTAAACTAGCGCTTTGGGTAATGATTGGCTTACCTGTTTGTTTTTTAGGAGCCATGATGATGATGCCACTATTTGGCATTAGCATTAATATTATTTCGTTATTCGCTTTTATAATGGTGCTTGGCATAGTGGTGGATGATGCCATAGTGATAGGGGAAGCTGCCTACACCGAAGTTGAAAAAAGCGGCGGTGGTGTAGAAAATGTTGTGCGTGGCGCTAACCGAGTCGCGACCCCTGCAACCTTTGGTGTGTTAACAACAATTGCTGTATTTGCACCATTCACAATGTCGAGCGGGCCAGAAAGTGCCTTCTTTTATGGTATAGCCGTTGTAGTAATGCTGTGTTTAGTATTTAGTTTGATTGAATCAAAGCTGATACTGCCAGCTCACATTGCTCATACGCACTTTTCGCCGATTAAAAAAGGTGGTTGGCGCGATCGCTTCAACACACGCTTTTTTGGTTTCGTAAATGGGCCATACAAACGTTTTATTGCTAAGTGTGTTGATTGGCGCTGGACTGTTTTGTTTGCTTTTATTGCAATGTTTATAATCAGTATTGCACTTATTACGTCTAATAAAGTACGTACAGTTCCAACTCCTAAAGTGCCGCACGACTTTCCACAAATTCAAGTAGAAATGAACGACAACGTTTCTGACTTACAAACCATTGCTGCTATTCGTGAAATAGAAGCTATGGTACTTAGAGTCGATGAAGAAACTGAACGTGAGTTTGGCCAAAAGATTATTCGTGATGTATTGGTATTTAATCAAGGCAGAACCGAGTCGCAGTTACTAGCTCCATTAGTTGACGAAGATTCACGTCCATACAATGCATTTGAACTTTCGCGTCGCTGGCGTGAGGCTATGCCGACTATTGCTGGTATTAAGTCGTTAACTATTCAAGACGATGTTGGTGGCGGCGGTGGTAATGGCGGCGGCGAGTTTGGCTATTTACTGTATGGCTCAGACATAGATACTTTAAATCAAGCGGGTCGTCGTTTTATTCAATTACTTCAACAGCAAAAAGGGTTGTTTGATATTAGCTCAACCATAGATCCTGCGAGCAAAGAAGTGCAAATGAGCCTTAAACCCGTTGCTTACGATTTAGGCTTAGATTTAGCCGGTATTGCAAATCAAGTGGGTGCTAGTTTTTATGGTGGCGAAGCACAGCGTGTAATCCGAAACGGCGAAGAAGTACGCGTAATGGTACGTTACCCTAAGCTGACTCGTGAGGCATTTTCATCGCTTAAACACACCGTTGTTACTACCCCACAAGGGCGAGAAGTACTTCTTGGTGATGTAGTAGAGCTAACAGAAACGCCAGGTATTAGCTATATACGCCGCGAAGGTGGTTACCGTACCGTGTATGTTTATGGCAATATTGATGAAGAGCAAATTGAGCCAGGCGAAGTGGTTAAGCAAGTAAAAGAAAATCTACTGCCACAGCTAATAGAAGAATTCCCAAGTGTTAAATCAGAGCTTGGTGGCGCAATAGAAGAGCAGCAAGCTCAAGCTAATGAGCAAATAATGTTTTTTATTGGCGGAATGATTTTAGTATACATACTGCTAGCTGTGCCGCTTAAAAGCTATTCACAACCGCTTATTGTAATGTCGGTTATTCCGTTTAGTTTAACCGGGGCTATTTGGGGTCATTACTGGTTTGATTTAGATATGAGCTTAATGTCGGGCTTTGGCTTAATTGCCGCCGCAGGTGTTGTGATAAATGACTCACTTGTAATGACCGATTACGTTAACCAAGTTCGCCGCGAAGGTGTTAGCGTTAAAAATGCAGTAATAGAAGCTGGTTGTGCTCGCTTTAGAGCAATACTATTAACGTCGATAACAACTTTTGCCGGTGTGCTACCTATTATGTTTGAAACAAGCTTGCAGGCTAAGTTTGTAATACCTATGGCAGTAGCACTTGGCTTTGCTGTTATGTTTGCAACGTTAATAACGCTTATATTAGTGCCATGCCTATATATTATTTTAGGTGATATTGGTGCGGTGTTTAAGCGCCCATTTAAAAGCCGAGCTGTGAAAGTCTCGTAGATAAAAAACATAAAAAAAGCACTGACCGTAATTAACGCTCAGTGCTTTTTTATTATCTAGTTATTGTGACTTAAGTCGAAACAACTAAATATTAATCTTTAAATTGCTTATGGCAATCTTTACAGCCTTTAGCCCAAGCGCCAAAAGCTTTACCAATTACGGCTTTATCGCCCGATTGAGCAGCTAACGCTAGCTTGTCTGCATTTGCTGCAAAAGCATTTGCTTTTTCAACAAAGGTTGCATTCTCGGCCCAAACAGCAGCAAGTGCTGCTGTATCGCCTTTATCAGTACCTTCGTAAAAAGCTTCCCATGGCATTTTTGAAAGTGCTGCAGCGTTGTTAGCGCGTTTTTTAAATTGTTCTGCGTCAAAAGGTACTTTACCTTTTAACATTGCGCCCATATCGCTAATTTGCACTGAGATCATTGAAAACGCTGCTTGGCGGTATTCAATTGCGTCACTTGGTTCTTTAAATGCAGAATTTGCCGATACGCTAATTGCACATGTAGCTAATGCTATACCTGCTAATATTTTTTTAAATTTCATAGTTTGCCCCTGTTGAATATTATTCCTAATTTAATATCTTGTATGTAACGTCATTTTTATTCAAGCGAATACGATGGATTTAATGAAAAGTTAATCATTAATGCCTATATCGGCAAATATCATGCCTCGTCGCATGCTGCGGGTTGCTAAAAACACTTCACCTAATAACGAAATAAATGCACAAATGAGCAGTGCCATTGCAGCTACAAAACAACAAGCAATGGTCACGCTTAAGTTAATTGATTGAATGTGCGACAAGAATAAAAACATAACCACAGCACATACAAGTAAGGCACTTAATACACTTAAACTAAAAGCAATATGTATACATCGAGATCGTTTTAATAAAGCGCGGAGTTCTGTTGCTAGCGACTTATTAAAATCGTCATCTGTATTTACTTTTAATCTTCGCTCCAATAAGCGCGCTCTGTCGGTAATTCGTGCTAAGCGATTAGATAAAACACCTAAAGTTGCTGCTATACCTGTGATTAAAAATACGGGAGCAACGGCCGTTTGAATCACTTTAGCCATAGTTAAAATGTTAATTACTTCACTATTCATTTAATTCTCGAGAAAAAGTTAGAGTTGTTTACATTAGTTCACAAATGTTTTATTTATATTTATTGTTTAAAATCAACTTGCTGAGTTGGCGTTCTCTTGTTTTTCAATTTTATGTCATGTATTTGTAACCTAAGTGTTGCTTGGGTTGCACCGAAAGTTTTATATTCACCAGTACAATATAATCATTTTGATTACTACAAATACAATAATACATAACCTATCTGAGGGAAACTCATGGCTAAAAATATAATAAAAAAAACTGCTATAGCTACGGCAGTCTCAAGTGCATTTCTTGCTACTTTTGTTAGTGCGGCAACTTTACCTAATGCAACGATTGCACCTCAAGCTGCAGAGCAGCTGAAAGAATTAGCATCTGAGCAAAAGCAGCCTTCAGCACATATGATTGTTTTACGCGCTGCAACTTCTGTTGATGCTGTGGCTGCTGGCACTTATGAAGCGTCAAGCAGTCGTGAAATGATTGCTAACGTTGAACTGCTTCAAAACACGATGGCCATTGAGCTTAGTAGCTTAGACTTTGATGCAAAAATAATTGGTAAAACAAAAATATTAGCACCAACATTAATTGTGCAAGCGACGCCAGAAGCTTTAGAAAAAATTGCTAAGGACTCTCGAGTAGCTAAAGTACTACCGATGTTTGATTACGAACTGCATGTAGCTGCAACATCTGATTATATTAATGCTAAACCTCTAATTGTTGATGGCATTGTAACTGGTAAAGGTCAGCGTGTGGCTGTACTAGATACTGGTATTGACTATACCCACAAAGCATTTGGTGGTGAGGGTACTGTAGAAGCATACGAGGCTGCTCAAGCTGATCCTACAACGGTTGATTGGCCACAAGGTATTGTACAAGGCGGTTACGATTTTATTCGTGACGATGCTGATCCAATTGAAAATGATGCTGCAAATTCTCCTTCTACAGGTGATGCAACGAATCATGGTACGTCTTCTTCAAATTCAGTAAATGGTATTGCACCAGATGTTGAGTTATATGTTTACTCTGTTTGTGGTGGTGGCTGTCCAAGTGCCGCTCAAGCTGCGGCACTAGAAGCTGCAATGGATCCAAATGGCGATGGTGATATTTCAGACCGCGTAGATGTTATGAACATGTCATTAGGTGGCGAGTTTGGCGATACATATACAGGTGGTGGTGCGCAATACCTAATTCAACGTGCTGTTGATTTAGGTGTGAATATGGTTATTTCAGCTGGTAATGATGGTGATCATCCATTCCGTATTGGTGGCCCAAGCACGACACCAAATGCGTTATCAGTAGGCGCAATGACTCATCCTACAACTGAGGTTGGTACTGCTACAGGTACTGTTGCTGGTATCGAAGGTAATATTCAAGCATCAGGCTTTGGTCCGCAAACTGATTTTGTAATTACAGGTGCAGATATCGATTTAGTGTACCCTGACACAAACCAAGATGGTTGTGTTGATTTTGCTGATGATGTTGATTTTACTGGTAAAGCGGTTTTAATCGACCGTGGTGCATGTGCATTTACAGTTAAAGTACTTAGTGCACAGAAGAAAGGTGCTGAGTTTGTACTGATTGCAAATAACACAGATGATGGCACTCCTGCACCAATGGGTGGCAGTGATGACAATGTAACTATTAAAAGTGTAGGTATTAATTTTGCTGCAGGTGCTGCTTTAAAAGCTCAATTAGCTGCAGGCGATACGGCAACATTTGATATTGATGTAAAAATTAAAACTACAGCAGGTGCAGTAGCTACGTTCTCTTCTCGTGGCCCTTCGATGGATGGTTTATTAAAACCAGAAATTACTGCTCCTGGTACTAGTATATTAGTTGCAGCAGCAGGCACGCAAGATGGACTAGCTCCTGTATCTGGAACATCTTTTTCAGGCCCTATTACAGCCGGTGCTGTTGCGATGGTTCGTGAAGCTCACCCTGAACGTAATGCATTTGAGATTAAAGCTACAATAATGAATGCAGCTGACTTAAATGTAACAAATGAGCCTTTAGCAAGCAGTCCTGACTCAGAACTGGCTCCAATTAGTATGATTGGTTCAGGCTTGGTTGATGTAACTAAAGCAGTCAACTTACCAGTTGCTGCATGGGTTAATAATACACAGTTTAATACTAAACAAGCGGCTCTTTCATTCGGCCTTGTGTCAATGGCTGGAACGGAGTCTCTAACTAAAACAGTGACTGTTAAGAACTTCTCATCAGATGCTAAAACGTATGCGCTGCGTACTGAAGCTCGCTACCAAAATGATGACGATACAGCTGCAATTAGCTGGGATTTCCCTGAGTCGGTAACAATCCCTGCAGGTCAGTCAATTAACTTTGATGTGACGCTAACTGTTGATCCAACAAAACTACCAGCGTGGGAATTAGAAAACCCATTTAGTGCAGACGACATTGCTGCAAGAAGCGCTGCACTTACTTCAATAGAGTTTGATGGTGCGTTAGTATTTAATGATGCAAGCACAGATACAGATCACGATTTGCATGTTGTTTACCATGCAATGCCAAAAGCTGCGACAGAATTAAGTGTTTCGTCTCAAATCATTGATAACGAAATGGCACTTATTGTTGAAAATAGCGGCCTAACAGATATTACTCCTTTCGCAGAAAGCATTGTTGCAACAGGTACAGAAAAAACACGAGAAGAAGCAGAGTTTAATATTTTAGCGACTACTTTCTCTGCTTTTGTTGATGACACTTGTGATTCGGGTATATTTGTAACATCGTCTATCCAATTACGTGACCCATTAACTCATGTATTCCAAGCGGGCTATAGACTTGAAATAGATACAGATAATGACGGTGTTTATGATCAAGTTATGCAAAACTATAACGACCGCGGTCGTGAAACAGCATTCCCTGGCCGTAGCCGCACAGTAATTGGTGAAACTGATGGCGCTGGTAACGATTCGTTAGCATGGGTTACTCCGCTTTATCACTCAGCCGGTGAAGATACTATTACCTTCTCAACTTGTAGTGAGCTACTAAACGTTGATGGTTCATTACTTGGTGAGAATATGAACTTTAAAGCATCTGTAGGTTACCCTTCATATGTTACAGGTGTGTTCACTCAGACCGATAGTATTGAAGGCTCAACTACATTTGGAGCATCTCCAAGCGTAACGCTTACTTCTATGGAAACTGGCGAAGCAGTTACTTCACTTAAACCGGGTGAAAAAGCAATTGTTGAAGCAAGCGGTCCATTTGCATTATCACAAACATCTGGTTTGGATATTGTTAAAGTGATGAGTAGTACTGAGTTAGAGCTTCCTGCAATCGACGCTCCAATGCTAGTTGGTGGTGAGTTTAGTGTTTCAGAAGATGCTGCTAACGGAACGGTTGTTGGTGCACTAACTATCACTGAGTCTGAGCAAGACTTAGATGTGTCAGAATACTACGTGCAATCAAGTACTCACCAAGGTTTTGGTATTGATGCGGATGGACAAGTGGTTGTAACTAATACTGAATTGTTAACTGGTGATTCATCAGCTGAACTTCAAGTTGTTGCAATTGATGTACGCGGTAATGTATCAGCACCGGCAATGGTTACTGTGAGTATTACTAAAGTTGTACCACCAGTAGCAACGGTTACACCTGAAAAAGTGAAAAAGAGCTCATCTGGTTCACTTGCATGGTTAACATTACTAGTAGCGCCGTTTGCATTTATACGTCGTCGTAAACAAAAGTAATTTTATAACTAAATAGTTATATAAAGGGAGCTTCGGCTCCCTTTTTACATAGCTTCACAAACTAAATCACAATAAAGGCTATTTATAGGTATATTTAACTACTTAATAAAAAATAAAAATACAACAAGGACTTTGACTGATGAAACGTACCCCATTTGCACTTGCTGCACTATCGCTCGCTATTTTAAGTGGCTGTAATCAAGCCCCTGAAGACACTCAAAAAAATAATACGCAAGTTAAAACAACTCAAGTTGCACAAGCTATTGCGCCGGTTGCTAAAAAAGTGCCGCACGAAATGACTATTCATGGTGATACACGTATAGATGACTACTACTGGCTACGTGATGACGAACGAAAAGCGCCAGAGGTAATTAACTATTTAGAAGCTGAAAATACATACACTGATGCCATGCTTGCACATACTAAAGCGCTGCAAAGTGAGTTGTTTGAAGAGCTAAAAGGGCGTATTCAAAAAGACGACGATTCAGTCCCAGTTAAAAACGGTGATTATTTTTACTCAACACAAACACGTGGCGATAACGAGTACATTACTTACTTACGCAGCAGCGATTTTGCAGGTACCGATCAGCAAGTTATTTTAGATGTAAATGAGCTTGCTAAAGATCACGATTATTATGCAGTAAGTGGTTTAGATGTAAGCCCGAATGGCAATTTAATGGCTTATGGCGAAGATACTGTTAGCCGTCGTATTTATAGCGTAAAAATAAAAGATTTAACTACCGGTAAATTACTCGAAGACACACTTGAAGGCACTAACGGTGGCATTGTGTGGGCGAACGATAATAAAACGGTTTACTACATTAAAAAAGATTTACAAACCTTGTTAGGCTATCAAGTGTATCGTCATACATTAGGTACACCACAAGCTGATGACGAGCTAATTTACGAAGAAACTGATACCAGCTATTACATGGGTATGAGTAAGAGTAAAGATGAGTCAGAGATTTATATTTGGCACAGCAGCACAGCGGCATCAGGCGTATCGGTATTAAGTGCTGATGATGCTAAGGCAATGCCTAAGCGTTTAATTGAGCGCGAAGCAGGGCTTGAATATGAAATCTCTAAACTAGGGAATATTTATTATATTGTAACTAACTTAGATGCTGTAAATTTTCAGCTGATGAAAGTTGATATTGATAAAGCAGGCGACAAAGCTAATTGGCAAAGTGTGATCCCAGCGCGCGACGACATTAAACTCGAAGGCATTGATTTATTTAATGACTACTTAGTTTACCAAGAACGTGAAATGGGCCAATCAAAGTTGATTGCGCGTGATTTAAAAACGGGTAAAGAGTTACCACTGAGCTTTAACGATAGCGCTTATACAATTGGTACTTATGGCAATAACGATATAAATAGCAGCACGTTACGTGTTTACTACACAAGCATGACCACTCCAAGCTCGTCGTACGATGTAGATTTAGCGACTGGCGATAAAACGCTTCTTAAGCAACAGGTTGTATTAGGTGATTTTGATGCTGATAATTACGCCTCAGAGCGTATTTTTGTAACCGCACGCGATGGCATAAAAGTACCGGTAAGCTTAGTTTATCGAAAAGATGCGTTTAAAAAAGATGGCACTAACCCGCTACTGCAATATGGTTATGGCTCTTATGGCGCGACAATGGATCCAACGTTCTCAAGCTCACGTTTGAGCTTGTTAGACCGTGGCTTTGTATTTGCAATTGCCCATGTACGTGGCTCGCAAATGCTAGGTCGTCCTTGGTACGAAGACGGCAAGTTACTCACTAAAAAGAATACGTTTAATGACTTTGTTGACGTAACCAAAGCATTGGTTTCTCAAAAGTATGGCGCAAAAGATGAAATATTTGCGTTAGGTGGCAGTGCTGGTGGCTTATTAATGGGCGCAGTAGCAAACCAAGCGCCTGAGCTTTATAAAGGTATGGTTGCTGCGGTACCGTTTGTGGATGTAGTCACAACCATGCTTGATGCGAGTATTCCGCTTACAACAAATGAATATGGCGAATGGGGTAACCCTAACGAAAAAGCGTATTACGATTACATGCTGTCTTACTCGCCATACGACCAAGTATCTAAGCAAGCGTACCCTAATATGCTGGTAACGACTGGTTTGCACGACTCACAAGTTCAATACTTTGAGCCTGCAAAATGGGTTGCTAAGTTGCGTGACTACAAAACAGATGACAATAAGTTACTGTTTAAAATAGATATGGAAGCAGGGCACGGCGGCGCATCGGGTCGCTTTAAACGCTTAGAAGATACCGCGCTAAACTATGCATTTATGCTTGATTTAGCGGGTATTAAAAAGTAATTAATTTATATATTTAAAATAAATAAAAAATGTAAGGTGCTTTTTAAGAAAGCACCTTTTTTTGTGGCAAATTAAAGCTAAACATCGTGCCTTTACCAATTTCACTTTGTACGTAAATTTCACTATCCATCAGTTTTAATAATCCCTTACAAATAGCCAGTCCTAACCCACCTTGCTGACGACCTTCTTTATTGGAGTTACTTGCCTGATAATGTGGATCAAAAATAGCATTCAGCTCATCTTCTTTTATGCCTACGCCCGTGTCTGATACATGCACAAAGAGTTGATTATCGTCACTGCGTTTTACATGCACTGCAATGCTGCCGCCGCGAGGGGTATGCCTAATTGCATTATCAATTAAGTTACTTAACACGCGCTCTAATTTAGCTATATCGGCAACCACCGGGAAATCACAAATTGCAGGTTCTACCGACAAGCTAATGCCTTTTTTATCAACGGCTAAACTAAATTTTGCCATGCAATCGTAAATGAGCTCACCTAAATTAAAGGTTTCTTTATTTATACTTATTTCGCCATTTTCTAAGTGAGCAAGCTCAAATATTTGCTCTATGAGTAGCTTTAATTGCCCGCAATTATTAAGCGATACCTGCAAGTATTCTTGCTGCTCTTTTTTACTTAGCTGCTCGCCTGACTGATTTAATACTTCTAAAAACCCCTGCAGTGAAGCAAGTGGTGTACGTAGGTCGTGCGATAAGTGAGTTAGTAACTCTTTGCGTTGTTTATCGCCTTGTTCAAGCGCTTTAAACTGCTCATTAATACGCGTTAACATGGCTTGAATACTTCGACCTAAACTATGCACTTCGTTACTTTTTTGCGTTGAATAGTTACTTAGCTTGGTGTCGGTAAGGCTGTAGTTAGCGGCTTCAATATTACTAACATCGCGTGCTAAGCGCTGAATTGGGTTGGTAAAAAAACGTAGCAAAATTAGCATCGCAATAAATAAAAATGCTAGTGCAGAGCCAAGCCATAAAGCAGCTAGCCATAACTTATCATTATTTTTTACAGTGCTTAGGGAGGTATCGTAAGCCTCACCACCAATAATTACATATAAATAGCCTTGTAGCTTATCTTGATTAAATACTGGCGCGGCTGAAAATATTTTTTGTTGCTCTTTATTACGAGGATTGTCACCATAAATAGGAGCAGCGCTTGGGTCGTTAATCAGCCTTTTTAAAGGCGTTAAACTAATATGCGTGCGTTTAACTTTACCCGGCTTTGCTGAGTAAGTAAGAATTTTTCCGGTTTCGTCTACAAAATAAAATTCAAACGCAGGACCTAATAACATTAAGGTATGGAAGAGGTTTTCAAGCGCTTTATAGTCGTAAACACCTTCTTTTATTAATGGGTTATCTTGTACTAAATGTTCCGCTAACGCTAAGTGCAGATTTTGTTCGGCGTGGTGTTTTGAAGTCAGTTCTAATTGCTTGCTCCAGCCGTAAACTAGGGCGCAAATAAAACAAAAAATCACGACTAGCGATATAGCTAATTTTTGATACAAAGATAATTTCATAATAGGTGTCTTAATTGAGTTGGCTAGGGTTTAGTTTGTAACCAACACCCCAAACTGTTTCGATGATAGGCGCTTGTTGGTGTTCTTCTAGCTTGGCACGTAAGCGGTTTATATGTGAATTAACCGTGTGCTCGTAACCACTGTGTTGGTAACCCCATACTTTATCGAGTAACTGCTGGCGGCTAAAAACATGATTAGGATGGCGTGCAAAGTAAACGAGTAAATCAAATTCGGTGGCGGTAAGGTTAAGGGCTTGCTTGCCTAAATACACTTGGTGCGAACTAAATTCTATATTGAGTGAGCCTACATTTAGTGTTTGTTCGCTATCAACGGGGGAGTTGTCGTTATTTTGGCTAGCGAGTAGTTGTGCTCTGTGGCGTAATTGGGTTTTTACTCTGGCTTGTAATTCGCGTGCAAAAAAGGGTTTACAAATATAATCATCGGCGCCCATTTCAAGGCCAATAACTCTGTCCATATCGCTACTAAGCGCGGTGAGTAAAATTACGGAGGTAGTTGGGTAATGCTCTTTTATTTTTCGGCATAAGCTTAAACCATCCATTTGGGGTAAGTTTATATCGAGTAAAATAAGTCCGTAGGGATGCTTAGCTATTTTTTTTAAGGCAAGTTCTGCGCTCACAACATGATCAACATGTAAGTTAAGCGACGTTAGCTGCGTGGTAATTAACTTACCTATTTCTCTGTCATCTTCTACTACTAATATTTTTTCGTGACGCATGTATTACCTCGTAAAAAGGGGGGCATCCGTGCTCCCTTACTTCCCCATTACAAGCTGGAACGTTACTGCGTGCGCGTAATTACTATTTTCGATACTGGGTTATCAAACTTATGTTCAACACCAAGTGCTGATGTAGATAATCCATCTTGATTTGAAACAATGCCTGGATGCATCGTTATTATATCGGCTGTATCGTCACGTATTTCGTTAAACCCTTCACCGCTAGCGGCAGGACCTGGCACAGTTTCAGCTGTTTCTGTATTTGCTTCCGTACCCGCATCATAAGCTGTCGTAGTGCGTGATAACGAGCCGCCAACTTCTAATGTTGATACATCTAAAGAACTAAGACCGGTAAAAGCATCATTTGTATTCCCAAGCATGGCAGCAAATGACAAATTAAGCGTTTCTTGCTCTTCAACAGTAATGATTACTGTGGTGGTTTCACCAGGGCCAATAGCGCCTTCAGCTGAAACTGCAGCAAGTGCACTTTCGTAGCTGAGGTATTCTTCATTTGCACCGCTTTCTGCAAGCATTTCTAAACCAACAGAAGCTGTTGTACCGAATGTCCAAGGTGCTTCATCTTCAAAAGCAATGACAGAGAGTGGTGACAAAGGCTGTCCTGCAGTTAAGTTACTAAAAGTAATAGTAAACTCACTGATCACAGGTTCTACAACAATTGGCTCAACAACGACCGGCTCTTCAACAACTGGGTCGTTATCATTATCGCTACACGCTGCAAGTGTGGTTGCAAGTGCAAGCACTAGTAGACTTTTTTTAAGGTTGTTAGCAGATGACATAATCATGCTCCTACTTAACTGTAACGGTTAATTGCGCTACTGGGTTTAACCATCTGTGTACTGTATTACTTAAATCGCTATTACCCGCTTCTAAATCGTCATCGCCTAAGCTACCTGGGTGAATATGGATGCTTGTATTTGTATCACCACTTAATATACCTGTACCGCCAGTGCCAGCGTCGCCACCTGGAGCCGCAGGAATCCCCGGAGTACCTGGAGCGCCAGAGCCTTCAACTACAAGCTCATTGTTTTGTTCTGTGCCTGCATCGTAAGCATTTAAATTAATTGTGTAAGTACCCGCTTCTGTTGGGATTTTCCAGCTGTTTAAGCCTACAAAGCCATCATTAGTTGGTAGCATCATTGCAGTTAAAGATAGGTACTCGTTACCGTCAGTAGTTGTTAGTGTTGCCGTTGTAGATGCGGCTGGTGCAAGTAAACCTTCAGCTGGATTTGCAGCCATATCACTGCCCGCTGCAGTTGCTTGTGCAACTAGCTCTGCAATATTGCCGCCTTCAGCCATTGTTTGTAATGCTGTAGATGCCTCTGTTGCTACTTCAAATAGTGTGTCTTCGCTGTTGTGTGCTGTAATTAACAGTGGAGTGAAGTGAATACCCTTGGTTAGGTTAGTAACTTTTAGGTCTAATTCTGCGGCCATAGTCGATTGGCTAGCTGCCGCTAAAAGAATTGCAATTGTTAATGTAGAAGTTTTCATTATTATTCCTGTAAGTGATGATTCGAGTTAAGTATTGAATAATCGTCTCCAGAAACTCTCACAAACTTATCACTTTTTTATCACAAGATTTCACGCTGTGATTTTTAAATACAAATACGTTGGTTGATTTGTAGACATTTGTTTAGTTAAGAGGCAACATACATAAAACAAAAAGGAGAGTGTTATGGAAGAAAATCAACAGGTTGAACCAGTTAACAAAGATGACCGTATGTGGGCTATGTTATGCCATTTGAGTGCGCTTGCCGGATTTATTGTGCCGTTTGGCTCAATAATTGGGCCATTAATTGTGTGGTTAATTAAAAAAGATGAGATGCCAGTTGTTGACGAGCACGGTAAAAAGGCGCTTAACTTTCAAATAACGATGGCAATTGCATATGTAGTTTGTTTTTTACTGATGTTTGTAGCAGTAGGCTTAATATTACTACCTATAGTGGCAATTTTTGGGTTTGTAATGGTTGTAATGGCGAGTATTAAAGCTAACGAAGGTAAAGAGTTTAATTACCCGTTTAGTTTAAATTTGATAAAATAAAACCTCAGTTATTTTTATACCAATTGCATTAAATTAGTGATCTATTATAGCGATAAGAAAATAGCTCAATAACAAGGCTAAAATTATGATACATAGTTGTTCTATATAAATAATTTTTAACGTCGTTAGTGAGTTATTTAATACGCTAGAATGATCATGTTTTTAATAAAATTGGTATTATAAACCCAGCTATAGGCTGGGTTTTTACGTTTAGCCATAAGGGCATTATGCTTTATCTCACGTTATTTATTAGCGCATTTATATCTGCCACATTACTGCCTAGCTCTTCTGAGGTGATAATGGTGGGGATGATTGCCCAAGGTAAAGTTAATTTATGGCTTATGTGGTGCGTAGCAACACTTGGAAATGTATTGGGAAGCTGCGTTAATTACTGGTTAGGCACGCAGGTACTGCGTTTTAAAGATAAAAAATGGTTTCCTGTATCGCAAAAAGGGCTTGATAGCGCACAAAAGCAATTTAATAAATACGGTGTGTATAGTTTGTTGTTTGCTTGGCTGCCAGTAGTAGGCGATCCGCTAACTGTAATTGGGGGGATATTTAAAGTACGCTTTAGTATGTTTTTATTACTAGTAACACTAGGCAAAGGCGCGCGCTATTTAGCGGTTATCGCCCTTGCCGTAGGATTCGAAAAGCTTTTTTAAATAAATTTTTTAAGGCCTTATTTAGCCCAATCAAGCGTTAACGACACCGAGTCGGCAAAACGCAGTGCATGCGGTTTATCAACACGTGCTTTAGCGTAATGAACACTTGGGTGTGAGTGACAAACCGCAAGAATTTCAGCCACTAATTTTTCGAGCAGTAAAAAGTGGCCTTGCTCTACTAAGCTAATTACTTCTTTGGTGATCACTTTATAATTAAGTGCTTGGTCAACTTCATCCGTTTTACACGCGTCATCAGCAGGGTAGTGAATCTCTAGGTTGATCACTACATCTTGCTTTTTTTCACGCTCATCGGGGTTAAAGCCAATAAACGTACGCAGGCGCAAATTAGTAACGTTAATAATTGCATTAGCCATAGGGTTAACCTTTTATAAGCTGCAAAAATTCGTTGCGTGTTTTAGGGTCGCTTCTAAAGTTACCTAACATTACTGATGTACGCATGCTTGAATTTTGCTTTTCTACACCACGCATCATCATACACATGTGTTTTGCTTCAACAATAACGCCCACACCTTTAGCGCCAGTAACTTCCTCAACTGCTTTAGCGATTTGATGCGTTAGCTGTTCTTGAATTTGAAAGCGGCGTGAAAACATATCAACAATACGTGCAAATTTAGACAAGCCCAATACTTTACCGTTTGGAATATAAGCAATATGGCAACGGCCAATAAAAGGTAGTAAATGATGCTCACACATAGAGTAAAGCTCTATGTCTTGCACTAACACCATGTCGTCAGCGTCAGATGTAAATACCGCTTTATTAGTTATTTCATCAAGCGTTTGACGATACCCTTGCGTTAAATATTCCATTGCTTTTGCAGCACGTTTTGGCGTATCAAGTAAGCCTTCGCGGTTAGCATCTTCGCCTACTGCGGTGATGATTTTTTCGTAACTTTCTTTTAATTCATTGTGCATAAATATCTCAGTTTATTTATATTTACTTTAAATGACGGCCGCCATCAACAGGCAAAGAGCGCCCTGTGATGTAGTGGCTTTGTAATAGTAAATCAATGCTATTGATAATTTCTTGGCATCCGGGTTCAATGCCCATTAATGATTTTTTAAGGGTTTTAGCTCGATATTGCTCATCGTCATGTTCATTAAAAATAATGAGTGATGGAGCAACCGAGTTCACTTTTATGTTTGGCGCATATTTAGCGCTAAACGATTTAGTTAAGTTATCGAGAGCTGCTTTACTTGCTGCATAAGCTAAGTGTTTAGGGCTGCCTGTTTCAACTACATAATCAGTAAGGTGAATTATATCAGCAGGTACTTTTTCACTTTGCTGATAGTTTATAAGCAGCTCAGCGCACATTAAATTAATTAAATACGGTGTTTTGGCGTGTATACGCATCATATTATCGAACAGTACTGCAAAGTCAGGATTGTTAGCTTCGCAGTCCCAGCTTGATGCATTGTGAACAACAGCGCGCAGCGATGTTGTATGCTCTTTAAGCGTATTTATAAATGCACTTATACCGTCATCGGTACTAAAATCGGCATAAATACATACAGCGCCTAGTTGCTCTAATTTATCAACAGCGTTGTGGCGAGTACGATACGTAATAATAACAGCCTGCCCTTGGGCTATATAATGCTGAGCGAGCGCTAAACCAATACGTTGGCCTGCGCCGGTAATTAAGATGGGCGATGTCATATAAGGCAGTGTTCTCTTTGGCGGGTAACTTATACCAATATTGTTAAAACATGATCGATCTATCGCTATTTTCTTAGGGCTATAATAGATCACTAATTTAACGCAATTGGTTTATAAAATTTAAAGCGTTAATTTACTAAAATATACGCAGTTTCTTAATCTGTCGATCAAAAAAGCAATTAATCCTCAAAGGCGTTAATTGCTTTATTTTACTAAAACATTAATCGTAAATTGTCGGAATTGGTTGGCGCTTATGTTGTGTACGCATGTAAATACTTACAAGCTTTTGTTCAACGTCTTTAGAAACAGATTTACCTTCTAAAAAGTCATCAATTTGCTCATAGCTCAAACCAAGTGCTTCTTCATCGGTTAAGCCTGGGCGATCGCTTTCTAAATCAGCTGTAGGTGCTTTTTCTACTAATAAAGCTGGGGCACCGAGCGCAGTAGCAAGTGCACGCACTTGGCGTTTTGATAAACCAAATAGCGGAGCTAAATCGCACGCGCCGTCACCAAATTTAGTATAAAAACCAGTAATATTTTCAGCACTATGGTCGGTACCCACTACTAAGCCTTGGCAAAAGCCTGCAATTTCGTACTGAGCAACCATACGTTGGCGTGCTTTAACATTACCTTTAACAAAATCTATCTGAGCTTGCTCAGGCAGTGCTTCACCACAGCCAACTACAGCAGCTATCGCTTGCTCATGCAATGCATCAGCCGCAGGTTGTACGTTTACGGTCATACGTTTACTTGGCTGGATAAAATCAACCGCCATTTGCGCTTCGTCTTCATCGGCTTGTACGCCATAAGGTAAGCGCACAGCAATAAATTGGTATTTGTCAGTATCGTGTTCTTTATTTAGCTCGTTTACGGCAAGTTGACATAAGCGGCCGCAAGTTGATGAGTCAACACCACCACTAATACCCAATATTAGTGATCGTGAGTGAGCTGCTACTAAACGTGCTTTAATAAAAGCAACCCGGCGAGTTATCTCAGCATTTACATCAATCGTTGGCTGAACCTTCATTTCAGCCATAATTTCGGCGCGCATTGCCAGCTCCTTATAAAATTTAATATGTGATACGCAATAAACTTATTATGTGATTTAGTCTTAATTAATTAAAGTTTTAAATGAGCTTTTATTTTGCGAAGCTCTACTTTTAATTCTTCTACTTCTGCTAGTAAATCACTTAATTCTTTATCTTTAATTACTTCGCTTGGTAGAGCAACAAAGGCATCGGCGGGATTATTTTGTTGTTCGCCAAATAAATGAATGTATCGGCTGTCGCGTTTACCTGCTTCTCGTTCTAATTTACGGGCGTAATCGCTTTCAATCAGTTTATTGAGCGCTGTTTCTACTTCATTTACGTTATTAAAATCAGCAAGCCTAGCACTGCGAGTTCTTAATTCACCTGGGGTTTGGGCACCACGTAAAAGTAATAAACAAACAATGGCACGTTGCTGAGCAGAAAATTGCAGATTACTAAACTCAGTGTTGCAAAAGCGGTGGTCGTATTTATTTACGCGACCAGAAAGCCCTTCATCTATAGTTACCAAGCGCATGTCTATTAGTTCATCAAGTGCGTTTTGCACGTCACTATCTGTAAGATTTAACACAGGATCGCGATTAGACTTTTGATTACATGCGTTCACTAGAGCGTTTAACGATAGCGGATAATGTTCTGGCGTTGTGCTTTGTTTTTCTAGTAAGCAACCAAGAATACGTTGTTGATTTGCTGATAACTGCATAAATAATCTCAAATTAGTAAGCGTATTTTATTAGCTTACACCTTTATTGGATACCAAGCCATTGCTGGAGTTTAGGTTTTAGGGCGGCTAAATCGAGCGGCTTACTTAAATAGTCGTTCATGCCTGCTGCTAGGCATTTTTCTTTATCGCCCTGCATGGCATTGGCTGTAAGTGCAATAATAGTAATATTTTCATTACCCTTACCTGCATCGCCTTCTCTAATGGCTTTAGTGGCTTGGTAGCCATCCATTTCAGGCATTTGGCAATCCATTAAAACTAGCTTATATGGCTTACCTTGTTTTGCATTGAGTTTTACAATTGCCTCAAGCCCATTTTCAGCAATATCAAAAGTCACACCTGCTTGCTTTAATAGCGCCGAGGCAACTACTTGGTTTATTTTATTGTCTTCAACGAGCAGTAGTTGTGGCTCTGATGAATCGAGTACTGGTGCTTTAGTTAGTTTATTTTGTAGTTGTGCTTGTTGCTGCTGTTGTTCAATGTATTTATCGTTAGTGAGTGAGTCAAACAAATCAGAAGGTGTGAGTGGTTTGAAAATCATACAGTCGACTTCCATACCTACTTTAGACTCCTCAGGTGAATAACTCATTGGCGCCATAAGAACTAACTTGCAACTATGCATATTTATAAAGTTTTTAAGCGCAGTTATATGCGTTTGCGGCGCTTTTTCAAAAAAGTAGTAATCAACTAAAATAGCTTCAGGGTGGGTGGTTACATTATTTAAATAATCATCAACCTCAAGATAGTCATGTATGCAATTAACCTTTGCACTCCATACCGTGAGTTGTTTGCTGGCTGTATTTGCATTTAACGAGCACTCATCAATAATTAAAATATGTTTGTTTTTAATTAAATGACTCGGTAAATCTTGTTCTTTACTTAAGCGAGGCTGTATTTGTATTGTGAAAGAAAATGTACTTCCTTCACCTTGCATGCTGTTTACACTTACTTCACCGTTCATCAGCTCACACAGTTGTTTTACTATGGCAAGGCCAAGCCCTGTGCCCCCAAACTGGCGTGTAGTTGAGGTATCTGCTTGTGTAAACGAATCAAATAACGACGCTTGTTTTTTAGGGTCAATACCAATGCCAGTATCAATAATCGAACATTGTAGGAACGAGCCATCCGTTGTTTCATCCACTTTGGCGGTAATAACTACTTCGCCATCAATAGTAAATTTAACGGCGTTGCCAATTAAGTTATTCAAAATTTGGCGTAAGCGGTTCGGATCACTAATTATTTCGCTAACTGTAATTTGAGTGGCATCTAAAATAAGTTTTGTATTGTTTTGCTCTACTTTTAAAGCAAACGACTCAACCACTTCTCCTAATAACCGAGGTAGGTTAAATTGCACGTTTTCAATATCGAGCTTACCGGCTTCAATTTTAGAAAAGTCTAATATGTCGTTAATTATATTAAGTAAAGATTGAGCTGATGACTGAGCAAGTTCGATATGATGCTTTTGCTGCAGGTCTAGTTGCGTTTGCTTAATTATATTAAGCATGCCTAAAACACCATTCATTGGGGTGCGAATTTCGTGGCTCATACTTGCTAAAAATTCACTTTTAGCTTCAACAGCTTGTTCTGCTGTTTCTTTGGCAGCAACCAGCTTTTGTTCAGTTTCAATACGTTTTTGGCTTGAGTACAAACTGCCAATAAGTGCTGCGACGGCAATTAAAAAGCTCTCTTCGTTACGAGACCAATTTCTAGGTGACTGACATTGCTCTGCGCATACAACACCCAAAGCTCCACTACCGGCTGGGATAACCACGCATAACATGGCTTGAATTTCTAAAGGGTTTAAATAGTGTGCTTTTAGAGGCGTTAAAACCGGGTGATTTAGTGCATCTGGAGCATTAAATACAGCTTGATGATCAATGGTATTAAAAAAGTCTTTAGCATTTCTTCTTAGCCAAATAGGGTCTACGGTGTCGCTTGATAATTGATTGCTGTGAACTGCAAACGGATTTAGTTGACTCTTATCTTCATTAAAAAACCAAATGCTGGCACGTTTAACGTCAAATGCTTGGCAAATCGATTGTGTGATTACGTCTTTAGATTGGCTTAGTTGTCCGTTTAATATGAGTTTATTAACGGTTAGCGATGCGAGTATTTCATTGTGCAGTGCAACTTTATTGCTTTCTAATTCAATTTTTTTACGGGTATCAATATTCTGTAGTGAGCCAAAAATGCGTGTGCATCGTCCATTCTTTCGTTCTGCTTCACCATGTACGAGTACCCAAACAGATTCACCTTCTGCATCCATTACTTCTAATTCAACTTCGTAGCTTTCACCATATTTTATGGCTCGTTCAATTAAAGGTTTAATTGTTTCTCGGCTAGTGCCTTTTTTAAAGTAGTTTAAATCTTTAGGCCATTCTGGTTGGTTATTTAATGGGTATTTAAATAGTTTTTTGGTCATGTCAGACCAATACACTTGTTTAGTTTCTAAGTTAAATGACCATGCGCCTATTTGAGCTAGATCACTCATTGCTTCAAGCATTTTTTCGTTTTGTTGCTGACGATTAAGCATTTTCAAAAAGAATAAAAAGGCCCAAATTAATAATCCGCAAATAATAATAATCGATAACCGAAGTGGCCATATTGATGAAATAGGAGGGCTCCAACCGATTTTTGGCGCTACATATAACTGCCAGCTGCCGCCTTGAAAATTTAGAGTGAACTCAAGAGGATCTTGCTGAATAATATTTTGATTGCCGAAAAAAAACTCGCCTTTTTTACCTAAGCCATTACGCCCTTGAATGGCAACGTTGTACTGTTTTTCTAATTCATAAACGCCAGAATTGATATAAACTTTGTCAATATCGAGTACAACCGACAACAACCCCCAAAACTCATTATTAGGAGGGGTATACACCGGAACCCTGGCGATTAATGCTTCCCCCCCCTGAACTAATGTTAGCGGTCCTGCCATAATAATTGTGTTGGTATCGCGGGCTCTAAGTGCATCAGTACGCTGATTTTTATTATCTAAAAAATTAAGGCCAATTGCTTTTTCGTTCCCTTTTAAAGGATAGGTCATTTGAATGACCATATTGGGAGCGCCACCAATATTACGAAGTTCATTTGATGTATCAAAAAGAGGGGCTGCGATTTGTTCAAAGCGTTCTTGTTCTAAACCCGGTTCTGCGGCAACGGCAACACCTAAACCCCGTACTAGTTGAATATTAGAAACTAAGGTTGATTCGAGTTGAGCTCTATAAGTACTTACTTCTGAAAGAATTTGTAGGCGGTGAGCATCTTTTACACGATTATAGTTAATACGATCAAGAACAACACCAACTAGTACAGTTAGCGTAAGCGATAACCAAAAGGTCAGCTTAAAGTTATGAACATTCGTTTTTTTGTTATTACTAGACGGTGGCATTAGCTACATCGTGGCGTTAATTTAGGCAAATTAACTATAGCTAATTTATGACATAAATGAAAACGGCGCATTAACAAATGCGCCGTTTATTTTTTATAATTAGTAGTTTAGCGAGTTACGAATCGCTAACTTCACGTGCCCAATGATTTTGCTTTGCTACGTGTAGCTTGCGGTAACCATCAAGTAATGCTGCATGCTTTTTAAAGCCTTCAAGCGATAAACCTGGAAAAGTTAAACCGTTAAACTGCTTTTTACCTTCGGCAATTTCAATAGCCAGCGCTACATTATTAGCACCAAACATTAAGCCTAATGCATCTTGGTAATCAGCGTATTCGCGCTCGTCATCGTATTTAATTTCAAGAATCGCTTTTAAACAGCGGAAGTGGCGCATTGCATCTTCGTTTACTTGGCCTGTATGAAGTATCCAGTCAACCCAATCAATGGCTTCTTCGCTGCCTGCGGCTAAACATAGGTGCGCTTTAAGTTCACCTATACGCAGTGTGTGCCATGGTGTGTCGGCATCGGTTGCTAAACCAATAAATTCTGCGGCGCGGATAATATCGCTATGACCTGCTTCTTCTAGGCTGTCGTAAATTTCCATCCATTGCTCTGCATCGTACTGATCAAGCGATAGGAATGCTTCGCGAAATTTTGCGCCTTCGTTGTTGTTGCGCCAAATAAGCTCATCAACTGGATAAATATCTGACATGCCCGGTACTAAAATACGACATGCGTATACGTTTAGGTGCGTATAATCCATGATGTATATATCGTGATCCATGCTGTGAATCAGGTCAGTACAGAAGTTATATTCTTGCTCTGTTGTGCCGCTAAAGTCCCAGTGTACAAATTCAAAGTCAGGTTTTGCACGGAAGAAATCATGCGAAATCAAACCGCTTGAATCAATAAAGTGCAGTTCAATGTTCTCTGGTGTTGCTACTTCATCGTTATCAAATGTTGCAGGTTGGAATACATCTAGTTGATCTAAACGACGACCTTGTAGTAACTCTGTAACTGTACGCTCAAGTGCAACTTCAAATGATGGGTGAGCACCAAAAGAAGCAAATACAGAGCCATCAGTTGGGTTAATAAGCGTTACGCTCATTACTGGGTAAATTCCCCCAAGTGATGCATCGGCAATGCGTAAATGAAAGCCATGGCTGCGAAGCTCTTCACACGCTTCGTGAATTTTAGGATATTGCTTAACAACGTCTTCAGGCACGATTGGTAAACAAATGCCTTCGGCGATGATGCGGTTTTTAATCGCGCGCTCAAATACTTCTGATAAACCTTGTACGCGCGCTTCAAACTTCGTGTTACCTGCGCTCATACCGTTAGATACAAAAATATTACCGATAACGTTTACCGGAATGTATACGTCTTGGTTATCGCGTTGGCGAGTGTAGGGCAGGGTACAAATGCCACGATCAATATTGCCTGAGTTAAAATCAAAGAGATGTGATGCGTTAAGTTCGCGCTCTGGGTCAAAGTAATCCCATAAGCTTTCATCCATAATACCTTGTGGTACTTCGTCGCCTTCAACTTTAAACCATTTTTCGGTTGGGTAATGAGTAAACTCGCCATTGGCAAATTCTTCACCTAGATAAAAGTCTGCAAAAAAGTAGTTACAGCTTAAACGCTCAAAGTATTCACCGAGTGCTGAGGCAATAGATGCTTTGTCGGTTGCGCCTTTACCATTGGTAAACATAACACCGCAGTCACTGTCTTTTATATGAACCGAATAACAGTTAGCTACAGGGTTAAGCCAAAGCGCTTCTTCAACATTAATGTGTAGGGCTTCAAGCTTGTTTTGCATGGTAGAGATTGACGATTCTAGGTCGCGGTCTTTACCTTTGATAAATGTTTTTTCAGTCATATTGATCTCAACTAGTTCTGCACGATGTGTGGAGCTGACATTATCGTGGATTTTGATGTTTATTTCACCCTTTGCGAGCAAGAACATTATTATTTAATAAAACTGTGGTTATTATATGTCCTTAACGCTTGGTCAAAACGTGCAAAGGAAAGGTTGATGTTTAAAGTAATCAAACGCTTGTTATTATTAATTGTGATTTTAGGGCTGGCAAGTACCGCCGTTGTTTATGGTGTACTTAGTTTAAGTTTACCTGCCCTTGATGGAAACGGACGTAGTAACGCGGTAGTAGAGCCCGTAAAAATTTCGCGCGATGCACTAGGGCAAGCAGTGATAAATGCAAATAGCCGAAACGACGTTGCCTATGGTTTAGGTTATGCGCATGGGCAAGACCGATTTTTTCAAATGGATTTACTAAGACGTAATGCCGCAGGCGAGCTAAGTGAGTTATTTGGCGAAGCCGCGTTGGGGCTCGATAAAAAGATGCGTTTTCATCAATTGCGCAAACGCAGCCAAATTATTTTACAAACGCTGCCTGAGACCGATAAGCAATTACTTAAAAGTTACGCTCAAGGTGTAAATGAAGGTTTAGCGCAAGTAGGGTATTCAAGCTTTGAATACTTACTAACAGGCGCAGCACAAAAGCCATGGCAAAGTGAAGACAGCTTACTTGTGATATTTAGCATGTACCTTGATTTACAAAGCGCGACATTTGAACGTGACCAAGCACTCATTCAAATTGAGCAAGCGTACACAAAGCAAATGGTTGATTTTTTAACGCAACCAAGTAAGTACCAAGCCGCGCTTGATGGCAGCAAATTAGCGCCTTATAGCGGCGGCATACCTACTTTTCCCACTCAAACAGAGCATACAGTTAAAAGTATTGAAGCCAACCAAGAGCGCGGCAGTAATAACTGGGCAGTTACAGGAACGTTGACTAAAACAGGCGCTGGAATGGTGTCTGATGATATGCATTTATCGATGGCAGTGCCTGTAATTTGGTACAGGGCTCAGCTAAATTATATACAAAATGGAAAACCCGCTCAGGTAACCGGTGTATCGCTGCCCGGAGCGCCGGCAATTGTTGTTGGCACTAACAACAATGTTGCATGGGGATTTACTAATGGTTATTTAGATACAGCCGATTGGATTGCATTAAACGATGATAGTAAAACATGGCAAGTAGATGAACCTATTGTATTACCCGATGGGGAGGTTGAAAACTATTCATTAATACTTAGCGAATATGGCCCTGTAAAATATATTAACGAAAAACCTTATGCATTGAGCTGGGCTGCACATCAGCCTTACGCCGTTAATATGCAACTATTAAAGTTAGAACAAGCCAAAACAGTAGATGATGCACTTGCTGTCGCAAGCGATGTAGGAATACCTGTGCAAAACCTAATGGTGGTAGATAGCCAAGGTAACGCAGCGTGGAAAAATATGGGCGGTATACCGGCTCGTAAAACGCCAAGTGAGCTCGGTGTAAATGCCGGTGACTACTCAGCGCTTTGGCAGCAAACCGAATTAGAACGCCCCTTTATTAAAAACCCACAAAACGGTCGATTATGGACTGGTAATTCTCGCGTGGTATCGGCTGAAGATAACGCCCGCTTTGGCAATGGTGGCTATGCACTCGGTGCACGTTCGAGCCAAATCCGCGATAGATTATTTGAAAAACAAACATTTGCAGAGAGCGACTTTTACGCACTACAGCTCGATAACCAAGCTCGCTTTTTAATGCCTTGGCATGCTTTGCTATTAAAGCAATTAAAAACAGATCAAACCAAAAATCAGCAATATATAACAGCGCTCGAAAATTGGCAGCAATGTGCGTGTTCAACCTCCATAGGGTATACCTTAGTTAAGCGCTACCGCGATGAAGTGATTAATATTCTATTTAGTAGTATTGAAGACGAATTAAATAAACAGCAAGGCACACTTAAATACGTAAAACGAGATTTAGAGCCCGCAGTTTGGCAGCTTATTAATAACAAACCCGATACGTGGATAAACCCGCAATTTAAAAGCTGGGATGCACAATTACACGGTGCATTTAACCAAACTATCACTAAGCTTAATGAGCAATTTGGTAATAATGTACAAAGCTGGCAGTGGGGCAAGGTCAATGAGTTAGTGATAGAGCATCCGTTTGCAAAGCAAATGCCGTTACTTGCTAAGTTATTAAATATGCCCACAGCAGCGGGTTTTGGTGGTAGCTACATGCCCGCCGTACAAGGGCGTAGTTTTGGCGCATCGCAGCGCTTTATTGCTCAACCTGGGCATTTAGAACATGCAATTTTAGCTATTCCCGGTGGGCAATCGGGGCATCCTCTTTCTGAATTTTATAGAGCGGGGTTTAGTGATTACGTAGAGGGTAAACATACACCTTTATTGCCGCAAACACTTATGCATCAAATAGTCATAAGTCCTATTAAATAACGTTTAAGTGATAAGTGAGTGAGCTTAAATAGTGATAAAAACGTTCTATATTAATTACTTCATACAACAGAGAACTAAAATGAAAAAAATACTACCCGCATTAATAACAGGTTTATTACTAAGTACAGCAGCGCAAGCAGATGAAGGTCCAATAACAGCACAAAAGCTAAGTGAGCATATATACGTACTATTTGGGCAAGGCGGTAATATTGCAGCAAGTGTAGGCGATGATGGCATTTATATTATTGATGATCAGTTTGCCAAACTCTCAGACGATATTAAAAAAACGATTAGCGATCTAAAACCAGGCAGTGCAGAGTTTGTTATTAATACGCATCATCATGGCGATCATACCGGTGGCAACGAGAACTTTGCTAAAGCGGGTGCGCACGTTATAGCACACGACAATGTACACAAACGTTTAGAAGAGCAGCATGGAGAAGGGTCAGACTTTTTACCGCGCATTAGTTTTGGTCACGATTTAAAACTGCATTTTAATAATGAACACGCCCATGTAGTGCATTACGAACATGCACATACCGATGGTGACTCGGTTGTTTTTTTTAGTAACGACAACATAGTGCACATGGGCGATATTTACTTTAATTTTGGCAGCTTACCGTTTGTTGATGTAGATAGCGGCGGCAGCGTTGATGGTATTTTAGCGGCAGTAGACGATGTAGTTAAACAAATTGACGACAACACTAAAGTAATACCAGGACACGGTAAGGTAAGTGACCGTTCAGGACTGATAGCGTATGGTAAGCTAGTTCAAAACGCGAAAGACGTAATGCTAAAAGCAATGCAAAATAATGCAAGCTTAGAGCAAGTACTTAAAGCCGATCCATTGGCAGGACTTGGTCTTGAATACGCAGGCTGGTTACCAAAAGAGAAAGTAACCACACTCTTTTATCGCAGTTTAAAGTAGTACATCTAAAGTAAAAAACATGATACAAAGCTGAGTGTATTCTTGATTTAATCGAGCGTACATTCGGCTTTTATTTTCTTATGCCTAAAGGAGTTGTGTATGTCGGCAGAAAAAACCCATCTTGAAATTTGTAACTTAACCAGAGAGCAATATCCGCAAATTAAAACCTTGATGGATCAAGCGTATCCCGACTTAGGTGGTGCGTGGCCAAGTCATACCATTTTTAGATTAATAGACCAATTTCCTGAAGGGCAAATCGGTATTGTAGATGACGGCGTGCTGGTGGGCTTAGCGCTGAGCGTACAAGTTGATTACACACGTTTTTCAAACCCGCATACCTACGAAGACATTGCAGATGGTCATGACCGTGTATTTAGCGATACCGACGGCGATGCGCTATACGGCTTAGATGTAGCAATAAGCGAAACTCACAGAGGCATGCGCTTAGGTCGTCGCCTTTATGATGCCCGTAAAGAACTGTGCCGCCAATATAACCTACGCGCTATTTTAGCGGGTGGTCGTATTCCGCGTTATTACAATCACAGTAGTGAAATGACGCCAATGGAATACATTGCAAAAGTAGATCAGAGAGAGCTATACGATCCTATTTTAAGCTTTCAGTTATCTAACGATTTTCAGGTAAAGCGTTTACTTAAAAAGTACCTACCGGAGGATCAAGAGTCAGTTGGTTACGCCACTTTGCTTGAGTGGAATAACATTATGTATGAACCAACCGACACGGTACTCGAGTCAACTAAATCAATTGTGCGCGTAGGTGCTGTGCAATGGCAAATGCGTTGTGTTGAATCGGTTGAAGAAATGCTAAAGCAGGTTGAATACTTTGTAGATACCGTATCTGACTACAAAAGTGACTTTATACTATTCCCTGAGTTTTTTAACGCGCCATTAATGGGTTTAGGAAATCAAAGCAACCAAACGGAAGCGATTCGTTATTTAGCCGAATATACCGAAACGTTTAAAAACGCGATGTCGCGTATGGCAATAGAATACAACGCCAATATTATTACCGGCTCTATGCCGCTTGCCGAAGATGATAAAATTTATAACGTGAGTTATTTATGTCACCGCAGCGGTAAAATAGATGAGCAGCGTAAAATACACATTACCCCGCATGAGCAAAACGATTGGGTTATTCAAGGCGGCGACAAAATTGCTGTATTTGAAACCGATGCCGGGCGTGTAGGTATTCAAATTTGTTACGACGTAGAGTTTCCTGAGCTTTCACGCATATTAGCTAAGCAAGGGCTCGATATTTTGTTTGTACCATTTTGGACAGATACTAAAAATAGTTATTTACGTGTACGCCACTGTGCACAAGCACGCGCAATAGAGAACGAATGTTATGTAGTTATTGCAGGCTCGGTAGGTAATTTACCACAAGTAGAAAGCCTTGATGTGCAGTACTCACAATCGGCAGTGTTAACGCCATCGGACTTTTCGTTCCCGCACGATGCAACACTTAACGAAGCCACGCCAAATACAGAAATGCTGTTATTTAGCGACCTTGATATGGATAAACTAAAAATTCTTCATAGCGAAGGTACAGTGCGTAACTTAAAAGATCGCCGCGAAGATTTATACGAAGTCATTTTGAAAAAGAGAGATGTTTAATGGCGTGGATTTATTTGGTTATTGCCGGTTTACTTGAAATTGGCTGGCCGATAGGTTTAAAAATATCGCAAAACTCAGATATTCGCTGGCAGGGTATTGCAATAGCGGTGGCTTTTTTAGTCGCTAGTGGCTTTATGTTGTGGCTTGCCCAAAAGCAAATATCGATGGGTACGTCATACGCAGTGTGGACCGGTATTGGCGCTGCAGGTACGTTTGTAGTGGGTATATTGTTTTATAACGATGCCGCTACATTTGGTCGTATTGCGGGTGTACTGATGATTATTAGTGGTGTGATAACGCTAAAAATAAGCTCTTAATTAATAATTCAAATAAACGCTTAATTATGAATAGCGCAGGTATAAAAGCCTGCGCTTTTTTATGCTCTTAACTTGGCAACATGACCAAAACAGCGGCGATGGCGATGAGTATTAAGCCTGCAGTATCTTGTTTTTTAAGTGGCTGTTTTAACCAAAGTACGGCAATTAGCATGGTAAAAAACACTTCAACCTGTCCAAGTGTTTTAACGTAAGCAACGTGCTGTAAGCTCATTGCACTAAACCAGCCAATAGAACCGACACAACTAAAAACACTAATTGCGGCTGTAGTGCTTTTGTATTGCCACAGTTTACTGAGTGTTTGCGGCTCTTTTAATAATAAATAGCCAAGTAATATTAGCGTTTGTAGACTAATTACAAACAGTAAAACCCAAGCGGCAGAGTGTGGAAATAGTAACCCCGAATTTAAACTCGCTTCACGTACCCACAGTGATGTAAGCGCAAAGCAAGTACCACATGCAAGCCCCAACAAAGCCGTTTTAGCATTAAAGGTTTTTACACTGGTTATGCCACTAAGTAGCAATACGGCAATAGCGCCAAAAAATACACCAAGCCAACCAAGTAAAGAAAGTGCTGAGCCAAAAAATAATACACCTAAAATGGCAGCCACTAACGCCTCGCTTTTAGCAAGACCAGCCCCTACAGCGTAGTTATTCATTTTAAATAACTTAACCATTAAACCAGTGGCGAGTATTTGCATAACGCTTGCGCCAATAATAAATCCCCAAAAGGCATTATTAAACGTAGGCATGGCGGTATCTTGATATTGATACAAACCATATAAATACACCGCCGCAATAGGCCCCGCAATAATAAAGCGGGAGAGGGTTACGCCAGCAACACTGACATTACTACTTAATTTACTTTGCAGGGCATTACGCCATGCTTGCATGAAGGCGGCTAAAAAAGTGAAAAATATCCAGGTCATGGTCGTCATCGTTAAAATGTAAGGCAGTAAAGTTAACAAGCTTTGTGAAGTAAAGCGATGCATTAACTATGATGTTGAATATTCATCATCTGCGACATTATGTCGCATGGGTTTGAGGATATATTTAGCTATAGTAAGCCTGATGTTATTGTTAGCCGCCAGCGTTTGTCATAAAACGTATCTGGCGGCTTTTTTATTGCGCTTATGCTAAATTATCCGAAACATCAAAAGGATAAATTATGACAACATTAGTTGTATGTGCATTACTTGCGGTATTAATGCCTTACTTTGCAAAAGTGCCGGTTGCTATAGCAATGGCAAAATTAGGTCGATACGACAATAAACATCCAAGAGCGCAACAAAAAAAATTAACCGGCTTTGGTGCACGGGCGCTCGCTGCTCATCAAAACTGTTTTGAATCGCTCGCTGTTTTTGCTGTCGCTATTGCAGTTGTACTGGGCACTAACTCTGTAGGTGCAGTGACCGAAACGCTAGCGGTTACGCATATTGTGTCGCGTATTTTGTATTGCGTTTTTTACTATATGAACCTAGATATAATTCGCTCATTAGTGTGGTTTATTGGTTTGGTTACAGCCATATCCATGATTGTGGTGAGCTTATAACTTTATGGCGTAAAACCACAAAGCAAGCAGCCTAAAAGGGCGCTTGCTTTGTAGTCTTGAAAAATCTAATAAAGTTAGTGCGATACTTTAATTCGCTCTATTAAATCGGTATTAGCAACTTCATTGTTTATTGCAAAATCGAGCTGTACAAGTACGTTTTGATAACCCATTGATGAGGGTTTGTATTGCCACTGTCTTAGCTGTCTCTTATACACAAATCCCTGCTAAGAAATTAGCGGGGATTTTTTTGAACTAAATCTCAATGTCATGATCAGATCTTCAAATCTTGTTTGAGGGCACATTATGATTAACGAACATACTCATTGGGCAAAACAACAATTCGGTAAATCGGA
>NZ_JADYXN010000178.1:0-645 GCF_015864285.1 Pseudoalteromonas sp. NZS100_1 | reverse complement strand
GCTGTCCCTTGTTGTCGAAATAGGTCTGTTTGCAGCCGGGATAGGCGCTGCAACTCCACCAGAAGGCCCCCTTCTTTTTCGCGGAAGGACGCCGCACTAGGCCAGCGCCGCACGCTTGGCATTTGTGCTGCTGCGACGGCACGGGCGCGGGAGCCTTCACCAGCTCCGACTTGCCCGCCTTGTCATTGGCGGTGAATTTACAGCCGTCGGCATAGCCGGTGCAGGACCAAAAATAGCCCTTGCTCCCTTTGATCCGGCGCAGCGGCTTGGAACATGACGGGCAAGGCGGCGCGTCGATCGCTATGGCAAGGCCCTGCTCTTTCACCCGCGCGACCTCGCGGCCGACATAATCGGCCAGTCCGCGAACGAATGTCATGGCATCGCTCTTGCCCTCGGCAATCGCGCGCTGCTGTTCGTGCCAAATGGCGGTCATGTCGGGAAATTTCGCCTGATCCGGCAAGGCGGCATAGAAGCCGCGCGCCTGCGGGGAGCTGACGATATTCTTGCCCTTCTCGATCAAAAAGCCGCGATCGAAAAGCGTGGCTATGATGCTGTCGCGGGTCGCCGGGGTTCCAATTCCGCCATGCTCGCCCGCCTTCCCCTTGTCCTTCTCGATCAGGAGTTTCCTAAGCCGCTCGTCCCGAA
>NZ_JADYXN010000177.1:0-645 GCF_015864285.1 Pseudoalteromonas sp. NZS100_1 | reverse complement strand
GATGCCGGGCGCCAGCTTCACCGTGCAGCGCATCCTGGTCGATGGCGATTTCGCCGCCGTCCATTATCGCGGCAAGCTGGCAGCGGACGACAAGGGCGCTGCTGTCGTCGAGATATTCCGCTTCGACAAGGGACGGATCGTCGAACATTGGGACATGCTGCAGGGCGTGCCGGAAACGTCGCGTAACGCCCATTCGATGTTCTGACAGCACCAACCGGTCAGGCAACAAAAAAGGCCGCTACAGTCGCTGTAGCGGCCTTTTTTGTGTCAGCCGTTGCGGGCGGCAATGTCCCGCCGGATCGATTCATGGCGACCGTCCATCGGCCAGAAGGCAATGATGATGATCTGCACGATCATGATCGCGATTGGCCAACCATAATAGGACCAGCGTATCGCCGCGCGGGCGCCGTCGCTGACTGCCTTGGGATCATAGCCGGCGCCGGCCAGCACATAGGCGATGATCGCCGTGCCGAGCGCCATCCCGACCTTGGTCGACAGGCTGATGCCCGACGACAGCAACCCCTCGTTGCGGGTGCCAAAGCGCCATTCATGATAGTCCACCGCATCGGCGGCCATGGTGAAGATCGCCGTCATGGTCAGGCTGATCAGGATCGCGGCGAAGAGGAACAGGCCCAGGAAAAGTCC
>NZ_JADYXN010000176.1:0-648 GCF_015864285.1 Pseudoalteromonas sp. NZS100_1 | reverse complement strand
ATCGCCAAAGGAGCAATTCTGGATCATCAAGCATGGGGTCAAGCTGACCGCGATGCCAGCTTGGGGTAAGACCCATAGCGACGAACTGATCTGGGATATGGTGGCTTTCGTAAGGCAACTTCCGCGTATGTCACCCGCCCAATATCAGGCGGCAATAGCCAGTGCGCCCGAAGACCATGACGCGATGATGAAGGATATGCCCGGCATGACGAAGACGGCGCCATAGCGTTGCGGCTGCTCCGTCGCTGTTGCTCAGATCTGCCCGCTATGTGCGATGCTTTGACGGACAGGCTGATAGAGGGGAAAGTAAAGAACACGTCCTGGGCCGTTGCCCCGGATTGATTGAGGATTGGACTTTTCGATGGATACCGACCTGGACCGGCTGCTGAGCCGCTTACGCAACGAACCGACGCATCCGGGGCTGATTGGTCTGGAGGATGCTGTGTTCCGACGCATAGCGGCATTGCCGCAGGTTTCGACCGCGTCTCAATTCCGCCTCGGTGCGGTCGCGGCTTTCGGAGCGGTACTGCTGGGTATCGCCAGCAATGGCTTTACGCCGCGTGCCGAGGCGTCGGTCACGCTATCGCCTTTCGGGCCATCAAATCCGCTTGCCCCTTCGACGCTGCTGGTAGGTTCTCAATGAAGCCC
>NZ_JADYXN010000175.1:0-650 GCF_015864285.1 Pseudoalteromonas sp. NZS100_1 | reverse complement strand
GATCGTCAACCCGAGGCTTGCCGTGGCTCTTCGGGAAATACGGCTCAAGCCGTGCCATCTGCTCGTCCGTCAGCCAATATAGGTCGCTCAAATCCAGTCTCCTCACGGAGCCTGAATCACACAAACCTAATCATATCAATGGGTCCTGACCCTAGGAAACAGGGCAGATTCTCGTAAACTCAATCATCGCAGAGCAACGATATTGTCCTGCGGCCAGTAAATTCATCATGCCTTGCTGAGCATTTTCTCGGCGCTCGTTTTCACAAAATCCGAAATCTGTCCTGACATCATTTTGAGGAACAGCGGTACGCTGACGTCGCCGCGAATCTCGCTATCCTCAATGTCGAGTTGCACCGGGATATTCTGCCCCATCGCCCCGATGACCAAGTGTAGTGCGTAGTCCGATACCCACTCGGAACTGAGCGAACCGCCTCCCGGGATATGCGCTGCCAGCTTGGGCAGGCCGGCCTCGATCCTGCTCTTCGCTTCGATTTTACCAAGGCTGTGCGGGATAACGACTTCCATATCTGCTTTCCTGTTCAGGCCGCCCGGTCGACGAGCAGCAAGGTCGATGTCGCGGAGGCATAGAGTTTGCCGGCCATGTCGATCAGACGCGCCTCGGTATGCGCCACCCTCTTGCCCATCGACAC
>NZ_JADYXN010000174.1:0-659 GCF_015864285.1 Pseudoalteromonas sp. NZS100_1 | reverse complement strand
AGCGGCGATGGCAACGCACCGGCGCGTCGGGGAAAAAGGGGAGGGGGAAGAGGCCGGTCGAGCTCGATGGGAGCTTGAAGCCGGAGATGCCCGATGACCTATGACGTCGCCTACCGCTTTCAGCAGGCGCTCGACCCGAGCGCGCTCACCACAATTCCAGCCACGTTGCACGCGGTGCAGGCCGCGATCACCGACGCCCGCAATGCGGGTTGCGCTATTGAAAGCGATCCTGCCGTTATCCTGCTGGTGCGGCACTTCCACTCGGTCTGCGCCTCTGCTCCGGATATCGATGCCCTGCAGGAACAGTGCGAGGCCGCGATCGATCGGTTGCGCCTTGTCCCAGCTCTGCCGACGCTCGCCTATCGTGGGGTGGCGAATGACGAGGCCGCGAAACGGGCCTTCCATCGAGAGGGGCGGGTGGCGCTCCGCGCCCTCGCGGATGCGCTGGGATTGCCGGACTCGGGATACACCCTCACCGCGAGGCGCGGTACGCTGGCGCAGTCGGGTGAAATCATTCTCCACGGGGACGAGCTCAGGGTCCGCCTGTCGCTCGATATCGTGTTTCCCGGCGAGGAAGTGACCTACTGCCGGGTCCGAGGCCGGGATGACCATTGGGGTGATCGCGACCGGCGGGCACCGCTCATCAATCTGCTCGACCC
>NZ_JADYXN010000173.1:0-665 GCF_015864285.1 Pseudoalteromonas sp. NZS100_1 | reverse complement strand
ATTTAATAATGACTCTAATAAACGCGGATTCACATCTGAAGTGCATAACGTTTAGGCGGCTTTAGCCGCCAAGTGATCCTGCATCAATTTTGCAGGCGTTTCAAATCCAAGTGTCTTCCTTGGACGATTATTAAGTTGCTCAAGTACTGGTATAACTTGCGCTGGTGTTACCGCCTTAAAATCTGTGCTCTTCGGCCAATACTGGCGTAGTAATCCATTCGTGTTTTCATTCAATCCGCGCTCCCATGAGTGATAAGGGTGAGAAAAATAAACAGGAACACTTAAAGCCTCTGTGATTTGCTCGTGATAAGCGAACTCTTTTCCATTGTCAGCCGTGATGCTATGAAGCGCTGACCTATATGGCCTTAATAGTTCTATCGTCGCCGCAGTGACGGCCTCCGCTGTTTTGCCTGCCACCTGAGTTGATACAGTGAATAGGGTGACCCGCTCTACAATGGTAACAAGGGCGCCTCGATGACCTTTACCTATGACGGTATCTATTTCCCAATCTCCGATACGACCTTTCTCATCAACTATTTGTGGACGTTCTTCAATGCTAACGCGATTTTTTATTTGCCCTCGGTTTGTTTTACCATGACTGCGCTTGTGATATTTCTTACCGTGTCGGCGCAGATGTAGGTATAACTCACCACCTGCTTTTTTAT
>NZ_JADYXN010000172.1:0-667 GCF_015864285.1 Pseudoalteromonas sp. NZS100_1 | reverse complement strand
ATGACGATTGAGGTTCGCTTTCCCGATGGTAGCCATCGTGATGGGCCGAGCGAACTTCGCATTCCGCACCCAGATAGCGGAAGCGAAGAGCACGCATTCAGGCATGTACCGCTCAACTGCGATTCCTGTTGGCGTTTTGCGTTTGACGGCGTCCATTGGAATGCGCTCCCCAGGATCGGCAGTCTTGCTATGTTCCGCGGCCCGAGCACTGAGTGGTGGAGGGGCATTATAACAATGTCGGACGAACGGGCTATGGATCACGAGCGGTGCCTTCCCGTCGCCGTCAACGCGTGATGGCCAATTAGCGCGAGCCGATGCGCTCCCAGTGTCGACATAATTCATTAGAGCCGCTGCCACCCGAGCAGAGATCATCTCTAAATGCCAGCATGATGTAGAGCATGAATGCGGGGGACACGCGTCAGCCTGTCGGTCGCAATCAGATCCTGATTACCACCGATATCCGCCATATCGGATGACAAAGATATCACCGCGTCATTGACGGCACTTCGCGCGAAAAGGGATATGTCTACGGAAGGTTCTCACAATTTGTGACGGCCGGTTCAGGCGATCAAATCCTGCGCTGCCAACATTCCACATTCATATTGATCGAGATTGGTTCTGGACATCTTCTTGCCTCTCTCCGGAACCCAGCCTGCTGCTTCCAGTT
>NZ_JADYXN010000171.1:0-669 GCF_015864285.1 Pseudoalteromonas sp. NZS100_1 | reverse complement strand
TGCGCGAAATGGGCCAGGGGTCGATCGCCCGGATCGTCGCGATCGCCGCCGTCATTGCGCTTCCCACCGTGCTGCTGGGCTTTCTCTACGGCCAGAGCCGCATCTTCCTGGTGATGGCGCGCGACGGCTTCCTGCCGCAATCGCTCGCCCGCATCTCGAAGCGCGGCACCCCTGCGCGCATCACCGCCGTCACGGCCGTGCTGGTCGCGGTCATCGCCGGCGTGCTGCCGATCGACCAGATCGCCGCGCTCGCCAATGCCGGCACGCTGATCGCCTTCATCGCGGTTGCCGGCTGCATGATGGCGCTGCGCCGCAAGGCGCCCGAGATGAAGCGCGTCTTCCGCTGCCCGCAGCCCTATCTGGTCGGTACGCTGGCGATCGTCGGCTGCATCTATCTGCTGATCAGCCTGCCGGAAAAGACGCTGCTGCGTTTCGGCCTGTGGAACCTGGCAGGCCTGGCCCTCTATTTCGCCTACAGCCGGGGTCGCAGCCTGCTGCGCACCACCGGCCATGCGGCCAGCGAGGAAGGCTTGCCGGAATAGGACAACCGTAACGCAAGCCGGTCAGCCGCGTCGCCGCGACTGGCCGGCTTGCTCAATAGCCCACAGCATAGCCCATGCGTCGGGGATCGGCGCCGGCCATGCGGGCACCCGATGGGTCGGCCAAAAT
>NZ_JADYXN010000170.1:0-671 GCF_015864285.1 Pseudoalteromonas sp. NZS100_1 | reverse complement strand
GCCCGCAACGAGCGCGTCGCCACCCAGCAAAAGGACGGCGTCCGCACCCAGCGGCACACCATCACCAATGTGCGCATTCGATTCCCGGCTGCCGACCATGGCAGCGCGCAGTTCATGCTGGTCAATTATTCGGGTGAGGGCAAGGCGCCGATCCTGAACCTGGTCGGCCCGACCATCGTCGCCGATTGCCGCATGGAATTCCGCCGGGATGCGGACGGCGAATGGCGCATCTCGCTGTTCGACAGCACGCCGATGTTCATCGGCAATGATCCGTTCCTCAACGCCGCCGTCGTCCGGAAATAGGGAAATTCGCCGCCCGGCAAGGCTGACATGGAAATGCCGAACCCGGCGCACAATGTTACAGACATCGCCGCAATCTGAAATCGCCGGGCAAAATCACACGCAGACACTCCGCCTGACCAGCGTCAGACGCGGAGTGCAGCGTGATACAACAGCCGATCAATTTCCCGGCCCGGACCGACCAGACAGACAGGAAGACGCAGTCGATCTGCTTCTTCTTCAACGCGCAGATCCATCATCTTCTGCACGCCATGCCGCTGGCACTGGAATTGTCGCATGATCCGCGCTTTCGCGTCGATATCATCGCGGCCGGGGCCGATCATATTGCGCTGGCCCGCGATCTGGCCGCTCGTCATGGCGGCGGCCGGCTG
>NZ_JADYXN010000169.1:0-671 GCF_015864285.1 Pseudoalteromonas sp. NZS100_1 | reverse complement strand
ACCGGCTTCGTCCCGCTCGAACCACGACGGACCAAGACCGGCAAGGTTCTCCCGCGCAAGGCACCATCACCGCTCGGCAAGGCGACCATCGGTCGACGGCTGGCCGCAATCGTGTTCGCCCATCGCGCCGCCGACCTGGAACCCCCGACATCGCAGCCGGCCGCTGCCCGGCTCGAAAAGGCAATGCGCGCGATCCGGCGCGAAAAGCGTGACGACCTTCCGGATAAAAAGCGCGCGGCTGACGGCGACGTGATGCGGGACATGCTCACGAGCATCACCGGGAATGACCTGCGAGCCTATCGCGACCGCGCATTACTCGCGATCGGGATGGCAGGCGCCTTCCGGCGCTCCGAGCTCGTTGAGGTAACTGTCGCTCGGGTAGCCGAAGATGCGCGCGGCCTTTTGATCCGGATTCCTGCTTCCAAGACCGACCAGGAGGGCGACGGCCAAACGGTCGCTATTCTGGATGGCCGCCGGCTCGAACCGGTCCAGCACTACAATGCATGGATTGAAAAGGCTGGGATTTGCAGCGGTCCGGTGTTTCGCAAGCTCACACCGCAGGGACGGCTTACCGATAAGGCCATGAGCGCGCAGGGGGTGGCTCTTGTGGTCAAGGCCGCAGCCGTAGCAGCTGGCTATCCGCCTGAGCTCTTCTCAGGCCATTCATTGAG
>NZ_JADYXN010000017.1:0-95076 GCF_015864285.1 Pseudoalteromonas sp. NZS100_1 | reverse complement strand
CCCGATGGGTTAAGCCAAAACCATCTAAGTATCCCCATAAAAAGAAAAATGCCAGTCAGCTTAACTGACTGGCATTAAGCTCAGGCTCCTTTTTTTGTGTCTAAAAATAAGGGTTATCGAGCTTAATCTCTATCGTTTTGCCTTTTGTATAAGGTAGGGTATTTAAATCCTTTGCGAAGTATTCATTAAATAATGCATCAAACTCGCCGTTTTCTTGCATCACTATTAACCCCTCTTCAACAGCCTTTGCTAATTCAGGTTTACTCTTAGTCACAAAGTAATAAATACCGGTTGGATAACTTATATATAAATTAGGCACAATTACTAAATTACTTTGTTTGTTTTCAATAAGCTCAGAGTTAACCTCAATAAACGAGCGAGGAAAGTAATCTATTCGTCCACGGCTCGTTAAAGTGAACATGGCTTGGTAGTTAGTAAGCGGTCTTACATGTAATCCGTTATAGGACATTATTCTTGTATCTGGCCAGTTGTGCCCTTGTACAGCCGAAAACGTAGCTAGCTGCTCAATATTTTTTACCTTTTTAAAGCGCGCCAAGTTTTGCTTATTAGTTAATAAAGCTCGCTTACCTATATAGCCTTTAAATAGTGGTATTTTTATCGCCAAAGCAAGCGCCTCTCGCTCTGGACTGCTCATACTCCAATACATATCTAATTCGTTATCATCTAGGTTTATTAACTTACGCTTTTGCAGTTCTGATATGGGGGTCATTCGGATAACACCGGAGTAGTTAACACTTTCAAGTGCACGTACTAATAACTCATTGAGGTATTCTTCTCGTGCGTTTTGGGTATCTTGCTTTTGAGCAACATTAATTATTTGCTCTTGCGCCATAAGTGAAAAACTTACAAACAAACTAAATACACTGATAGAAACTTTTATTGGTAACATAATAATTACCTGCTTTGTTTAAATTACCTATTATTGGCTGAAAGGCTAAACACTTCTAAAGCATCCCTTGAGCACATAAATAAATAGATAACTAGAGCGATAACACTTGGCTTATTTTAGCCTCAGTGGCCGGTGACTTAACCTATGGCGATTTATATATTATTGCAAAAAGGTCCTACCGATTCACACTACAAAGTTAGCACTGTTTTCGTAAGCTTGCACTGTTACATCCGCTAATGAAAACTTAGACGCCTGAACAATTAATAAATTGCAGGTATAAAAAAACCGCTCATAGGAGCGGTTTTTATTTAATGAGACTCTACTACGGCATTGCGTCTAGGTCTGCACCTTCTTTTTCAATTACTTCTGGTATTAAGTCTTCTTTGCTTACGCCCATTGCTATAGCAACAGAACTCGCAACATAAATCGAAGAATAAGTACCAATAAACACACCAAACAGCAATGCAGTTGCAAAGCCATGAATGGTTTGTCCGCCCCATGCAAACAAAGCAATCAATACTAAAATAGTCGTGATTGAGGTTACAAGTGTACGGTTAAGTGTTTGCGTAAGTGAAATATCAATAATTTCTACTGTATCGTCAATGCGCACTTTACGGAAATTTTCACGAATACGGTCAGATACAACAATCGTATCGTTAAGTGAATAACCTATTACCGCAAGAATTGCCGCTAATATAGTTAAATCAAACTCTAAACCTAATATCGAAAATAAACCCACAGTAATAATAACATCGTGTAGTAGTGCACCTACCGCACCCACAGCAAAGCGCCATTCAAAACGAAATGCAACGTAGATTAAGATACAAATAAGTGCAGTTAACATGGCAAGGCCACCCTGCTCTTTTAAGTCTTCACCTACACTTGGGCCCACAAACTCAATACGGCGCATTACTACGCTGTCATCAGCTTTTTTAAGCGCATCGATTACTTGGTTACCAATTACTTCAGCTTTAACATCACTACCGCGCGGTGCTAAACGAACTAAAATCTCTTGGCTTGAACCAAATAGTTGTACTGATGCATCAGCAAAACCATTATCAGCTAGCGCAGCACGTACTTTTTTAAGGTCTGCTGGCTGTGAAAAACCAACTTCTACCGCAGTACCGCCGGTAAAATCTAAACCAAAATTTAGACCTTTAACAAAAACTGATGCAAACGACGCTAAAATTAATAACGTCGAAAAACCCATAGCCACTTTACGAAGAGACATGAAACGAAGGGTTCTACTACCCAAACTTAAAATTTGCATGTCAGCTCCTTAAATCGAAAGTTTATCAATACGTTTACCACCAACAAATAAGTTGATTACCGCACGGGTACCAACAATGGCTGTAAACATTGAAGTTAAAATACCAATCGCAAGTGTCACTGCAAAGCCCGCAATCGGACCTGTGCCTACTGCAAACAGTATAATGGCAGCGATTAACGTGGTGATGTTAGCATCAAATATAGTGCTAAATGCGCTATCGTAACCGAAATGAATCGCTTGTTGAGGGCTGCGGCCATCGGCCAGCTCTTCACGAATACGTTCAAAAATAAGTACGTTAGCATCAACTGCCATACCTACGGTTAATACAATACCTGCAATACCAGGTAGCGTAAGTGTCGCGCCTGGAATTAAAGACATAACACCAACAATCAGTACTAAGTTAGCCGCAAGCGCAAGGTTTGCAACCATACCAAAGCCTTTGTAGTACACAAGCATAAACACAAGTACAAACGCAAAACCAAGTGCAACCGCAGTCATACCCGCTTCAATATTTTCTTGACCTAAACTTGGACCTACAGTGCGCTCTTCAACAATTTGAATTGGTGCTACAAGCGCACCTGCACGAAGTAGCAAACTTAAGTTATGTGCTTCAGCTGGGTTATCGATACCTGTAATACGGAACGAGCGATCAAGACGTGCTTGAATTGTTGCTACGTTAATAACTTCTTCAACCTTAATAGGCGGAAGCGCTTTACCGTCTGCATCTTTTTTACCTGATGGCTTGTACTCAATAAATACCGTTGCCATACGCTTACCAATAGCACGTTTGGTAAAGGCATTCATTTTTGCCCCACCTTTGCTATCTAGCGTAATACTCACTTGCGGGCGTTGGTATTCATCAGCGCCAGATTGCGCGCCAGTTATATGGCTGCCTTCTAGAATAATACGCTTTTTAAGTACAACAGGGTAACCGTCGCGGCTCATGATCATTTCAGTACCCGCAGGGATACGACCTTGAGCAGCAGCGCTAATATCAGCGTTTTCGTCTACTTCACGAAATTCAAGTGTTGCTGTTGCGCCTAAAATTTCTTTAGCGCGTGCTGTGTCTTGAATACCAGGTAGTTGAACAATAATACGCTCAGCGCCTTGGCGTTGTACGTTAGGTTCTGCAACACCAATTTGGTTGATACGGTTACGAATAATCGTTTCATTTTGCTTGATAGCGTAGTCACGAATTTCTTTGAGTTTTTGTTCACTCATTGTCGCAAAAAATGCTTTATCGTTACTGCTGTCATCAATGTAGACATTTAGCGGGTAGCGAGTTTCTAAGAAGCTCTCTGCTGCATTTTTGTCTTCTTCAGTACGCATTTCTACACGCATACGATCGGAGCCTGCTACGCGGCGAACACTACGGTAACGTAGTTTTTCTTCGCGCAGGTCGCTACGAAAATCTTGTTCCATTTGCTCAAGCTGGTTATCAACCGCTGTTGCCATGTCGATTTCCATGGTGAAATGTACGCCACCACTTAAATCAAGACCTAGCTTCATAGGGTTGCCACCAACCGCTTTTAACCAAGCTGGTTGAGCTGGTGCCATATTAATGGCAGAAATATAATCGTCGTTAAGCGAATCACGCAGTAAGTCATGCGCTTTAAGCTGTTCTTCAACATTTTTTAAACGAACTAAAATTTGTCCATCTTCAAGTATTGTCGATTTAGCGGTTACATTATTTTTTTCAAGGATTGCGTTTACTTTGTCTACAACACTGAGATCGACATCAGCGCCTTTAGCACCTGAAACTTGTATAGCCGGATCGCGACCATACAAGTTTGGAGAGGCATATAAAAGGCCAATGGCTACCACAGCTAAAACAAGTAAATACTTCCAAACTGGAAACTTGTTTAACACGGGGTCGTCCTTATTATTTTTATAGCGACTTCATTGTGCCTTTTGGCAATACTGCAGATACTGCAGATTTTTGTACTGTTACTTCTGCCTGCTCGTTTAAAGAGATAACGATGAAATCTTTCTCTTCAGAAATCTTCACAATTTTACCCACTAAACCGCCTTGGGTAAGTACTTCATCGCCTTTAGCCATCATACTCATTAAGCTTTTGTGCTCTTTAACGCGCTTAGCTTGCGGGCGGTAGATTAAAAAGTAAAAAACCAAACCGAAAATAGCTAACATTATTAGCATTTCCCAACCACCGCTTGCCGCAGGTTGACCAGCTGCTGCGTGTGCATTTGAAATAAATAAACTCATGATACTTCCTCTTTAATTTTAAAGTTTAATTTTTTATATCTACTAGCTCTGGCACGTCTTGGCCTCGGCGAGCATAAAAATCTTGTACAAATTCTTCTAATTTACCTTCGCTAATTGCATTACGTAAACCTTCCATAACACGTTGATAGTAACGTAAGTTATGAATTGTGTTTAGTCGCGCACCTAAAATTTCGTTACATTTATCAAGGTGATGCAAATAAGCTCGTGAATAGTTTCCACACGTATGACAATCACACTCAGGGTCAAGTGGCCCTGTGTCTGTTTTATGTACTGCGTTACGTATTTTTACTACACCCGTGGTAATGAATAAATGGCCGTTACGCGCATTACGTGTTGGCATAACACAGTCAAACATATCAATACCACGGCGAACAGACTCAACTAAATCCTCTGGCTTGCCTACACCCATAAGGTAGCGTGGTTTGTCTTCTGGCATTTTAAACGCACAATGATCAAGAATATTCATCATTTCGTTTTTAGGCTCGCCTACTGATAGACCACCTAATGCATAGCCATCAAAGCCAATTTCTTCTAAGCCTGCTTGCGATTGTGCACGTAATTCTGGGTACATACCACCTTGAATAATACCAAACAAAGCAGATGGATTGTCGCCATGCCCTTCTTTTGAGCGCTTAGCCCAACGAAGAGATAACTCCATAGAATCTTTAGCTTCTTTTTCAGTTGCAGGGTATGGCGTACACTCGTCAAAAATCATAACGATGTCTGAGCCTAAGTCGCGCTGTACTTCCATCGACTTTTCAGGCGACATCATAATTTCATCACCATTTACTGGAGATTGAAATAACACGCCTTCTTCAGTGATTTTACGCATTGCGCCTAAGCTAAATACTTGAAAACCGCCTGAGTCAGTTAAAATTGGGAAATCCCAATTCATAAAGTCGTGTAAATCACCATGTTGCTTAATGATTTCAGTACCTGGACGAAGCATTAAATGAAAGGTATTACCTAAACATATTTGCGCACCAGTGGCTTTTACTTCATCTGGCGTCATACCTTTTACAGTACCGTAAGTACCAACAGGCATAAATGCAGGTGTTTCTATTACACCACGGTCAAAAATTAAGCGGCCGCGGCGCGCTTTTCCGTCAGTACAATCTAATTCAAATTTCATATCATCCTCAATGTCAGAAAAACAGTCCAACAAGCTATAATTTAACCGCTCGATTCTACCCTTTTTACCTCATTAATACTATTAGCTGCGATAAATTCAGGTTTGCTTATTATGCTAAACAAAAACCCCAGCTTCGTTGCTGGGGTTTTTAGTGTTTTTTACTGAGTATTAAATAATAAACGGTTACTTGCGTGTTAAAAACATCGCATCACCGTAACTAAAAAATCGGTATTTTTGTTCAATTGCCGTATTGTATGCACCCATAATATTGTCTTGTCCGCTAAAAGCACTGACTAGCATTATAAGCGTTGATTCTGGTAAGTGAAAATTTGTGACCATGGCATCAACAACATTAAATTGGTAACCCGGAAAAATAAATATATCGGTATCACCAAAATACGTATCTAACTTGCCGCCGTGAACTTTAGCTGCCGACTCTAATGAGCGTACTGAAGTTGTGCCTACAGCAATTACGCGCCCGCCACTTGCTTTGGTTTGTGCAACGGCAGCAACTACATCATCGGGTACTTCAATGTACTCGGAGTGCATTATATGCTCATCAACACTATCTACTCGTACTGGCTGAAAAGTACCGGCGCCAACGTGTAAAGTAACAAAGGCCATGTTTACACCTTTATCTTTTAGTGCCGTCATTAACTTATCGTCAAAATGTAAGCCCGCTGTTGGCGCAGCAACTGCACCTGGCTTTTCTCCATAAACAGTTTGGTAACGCTCGCGATCAGCTTCGGTATCAGGTCGGTCAATATAAGGAGGCAGTGGCATATGACCAATATCATTAAGTATATCTAGCACGTTTTGGCTATGATCAAACTCAAGCTCAAATAATGTATCGTGGCGTGCAACCATTATTGCCTTGGCTTTGCCCTCTAAAATAACTTCGTTACCAACCTTAAGCGACTTGCTCGCGCGTACGTGCGCAAGTACGCGATGTTCATCTAGCACTCGCTCTACAAGCACTTCAACTTTGCCGCCAGAGGCTTTTTGACCAAACATACGTGCTGGAATTACGCGTGTATTGTTAAAGACTAACAAATCGCCTTCGTTTACTAAATCAAGTATGTCGCTAAACACTTTATGTTCTAGAGTTCCGCTTGGGCCATCTAAAGTAAGTAAACGGCTGCTAGTTCTGTCCGCTTTAGGAAAACGAGCTATTAATTCATCAGGTAAGTCAAAGCTAAAGTCAGCCACGCGCATAATTAGTAATCCACATCATTTAAAATCGCGCCAAGTGTATATGTATCGGATATTAAGCTCAAGAAATCAGCCAAACTTATAATGTCTTGTTTGCGTGTTTGTCATTTAATTTTCTTGTTCTTATGGTTAAATGTCACTATTCTTGTTCGGCTGAATTATTATAAGTTACATTAGGGGTGTTCAACACGTGCCAAACCAGCTTAAATTGCTAATATTAAACGCAAGTAGTGCTGAACGTCGCGCGATTAAAGGCACTTTAGATAGCTTAAATGTATTTACCTTTATTGATGCGCAAGATAGCCAACAAGCTTTAAAGCTTTTAAAACAACACCCTGTTGATATTATAATAACGGGCATTAATGTTGGAAAAATTGACGGCTGGCGCTTTTCGAGGATGATCCGCTCAGGATTATTAAAAACACCAAAAAACACCCCAATTTTACTTATTCCGCCAATTTACTGTGAGCGTATTGCCGAAACAACAGCCAGAAGCTACGGGATAGATGCTGTACTGCCGTTTGAACATAAAGATATGCTTCCTCAAGTGCTTGCGAATGTTTTATCTACGCACCTAGAAAAAAGTAGCCGACTAAATTTATTGCTATTAGAGCCACTTCAAAATACGGCCGACAAAATTAGTGAACAGTTAAAGTTAAACTTTGCTATTACTCACGTTACCTCAGCTGAAGCAGCACTAAACGCTTACAACCAACAGCAGTTTTCAATTGTGCTACTCGATGCCACTACATCAAGTGCAGGGAGCTCGAGTGTACTCGTTGAAGAAATACTACAGCACAATTCTAAACAAGCTATTGTTACGATTATAGAAAGTGATGATGCTGATTACGCTGAGCAGCTTTTGCTGTCTGGTGTTACCGATTTTATTAGAGCCCCATACGACCCTTCATTTTTAAATAAAGTGTGTGACCACGCCGCACGACGTGAAGATTTTATGGTGAGTTATGCTGAGTTTGCTTACAAAGTAGAGCAGCTAAGCGTGAGCGAAGTGCGTTACAAAGAGTTATTTTCGGCTCATCAGCGTATTTTATTGCATTTGAATACGGTTGTTTTAGAGCTTGATCAGCAAGGGCATATTCGTTTTATTAACCCTGCATGGGAGACATTAAGCGGTTTTGGTGTTAAATCATCACTACAAACCCCACTAAGCGCTTATTGTAATAACGAAGATAAAGAAAGACTAAATTATACTATTAATGACATTTTACATGGTGGCGAACAACAGCAACAAATAGAAGTAAAGCTCACCCATAAAAATGGCAATTTAATTTGGGTCGAATGCAGATTACAGCTAATCAAAAATAGTCGTAATAACGCGACCATAACCGCCACTATCGACAACATACACGAACGTAAACAAGCAGAGATCCAACTACGTCATTTAGCACACCATGACCCATTAACTGGTTTACATAACCGTTATTACTTTGATCAACAGCTTAATAAAATATGCCAAGATAAATACACGTATGATGGCATAGAGCATGCTGTTATTTATATTGACCTCGATCACTTTAAAATAATAAACGACAGCAAAGGTCACCACCAAGGTGACATAGTATTAAAAGAAGTCGCGCAATTATTTAAAGCAAATATTGGCGAAGACCATTTGGTGTGCCGAATAGGCGGCGATGAGTTTGCAGTCATACTTACCGATATGAATTTACTGGATGCACACCTTATTGCTGAAGGTGTGTGCAGCGCAATAGAAAAACATGCTTTTAAATCAGAAGATCAGATATACACAATTAGCTGCTCTATCGGTTTAACTCAAATTACGATACAAAACAATGATCCTAATGAATGTTTAAAACAAGCCGATATTGCTTTGTATATTGCCAAAAATTTAGGGCGTAACTTAGTACATTGCTACTCAAAAGAGGACGCTCAAAACAATACGCTTCAAACTGGGCTTGAATGGGGTCACGAAATTCGACAAGCACTGCAGCAAGATAATATTGAACTGCATTACCAACCTATTTGGGATTTTAAAGAGTGTAAAGTTGCTTATTTTGAAGCGCTCTTACGCTTAAAACTCAAAGGTAAACTTGTGTACCCAAATCAATTTATTCCCTCTTTAGAGATGCTTAACGACACATTTTTGATGGATCAATGCGTTATACGTAATGCCGTTGCTTGTGTATCTAAGCACCCAGAGTTAAACCAAGTTGCTATTAATTTGTCAGCACAATCATTCTTAGATGAACGCTTATTGCCATTAATTGAATCAAACCTTGAAAAGTATAACGTGCCCCCTTCGCGGATAATTTTTGAAATAACTGAATCAGCAAGTATTAACAACTTAAAAGCGACTCGTAAAATGATTGAGAAGCTTAATAGCTTAGGCTGTCATTTTTCTATTGACGATTTTGGAACTGGCTTTAGTACATTTAACTATTTAAAGCAGCTTCCAGCACAGCATGTAAAAATTGATGGCTCATTTGTAAGCGACATGCTTAATGACCCTATAGACTTAGCGTTAGTAAAAGCAATAAATGATATTAGTCGGTCTCTCGATAAGCGCTCTGTAGCTGAGTACGTTGAAAACGAAGAGATATTTTTTGCACTAAAAGAGATAGGTGTTGATTATGGACAAGGCTACTTTATTGCACGCCCAATACCTGTTGAAAAAGTAAAAGATGAACTTGAAAAAATTTCAAAAAATAAAACGTTTTACCAACAACAAGCTAGCCCAAAATAAACAAAATTAAACAATTTGTTACTACCAATATTACCTTTCTTGCCTATACTTTCAGTATCAAATAAAAATGTCGTGCATTTTAACGCATTTCACTTTAAAAACATGACATTACCTTTTGGCGGCGTAGTACTGATATTTATAGTGGGTTTCAAAGCTATTTAAGCTTTTAAGGAGAAAGGTATGACACAGCTAGTTATGTTATTACTGATTATACATTTTGCAATCGCGTATCAGTGCTATCGTTACGCAAATATTAAAGGCTACCCAGTTAAGGTTTTTACTGTATTAGGTTGCGTGCCTTACTTTAACTTGGTGGTATGGATTTATTTACTATTTTTACCCGAACTTGAGCCTTTTGAAAGCCATCTTCAAAATCAAAAGCAGCCTTTATAGGCTGCTTTCATTCATTTCCTATTCTTATTTAGAAAAATCTAAACTACATTGGCGCTTTAAAAATATCTCAAGCTGTTGACTAAATAACTTAAAGTCGCGGATCCGCCCCGTAGTTTTACGCCACAATATGCCAATATCTCTATATGCATCGCTTTGTGATGGTGTTGCCACCATATTTTTATTATCTAAAATTCCGGCGTTAATCGCCATTTGTGGTAAAAAAGTCACCCCGAGCTGATGCTCAACCATACTCAATAATGTATGCAAGCTTGCTGCTTCAAATGGGTTAATACAACTAGCACGGTTTAAATGACATGCACTAAGCGCATGGCCTGTCATACAGTGCTCACGCTCGAGTAAGAATACGCTAGCCTCTGGTAATAGATTAAAGTCGACTACGCCCTTTGCAGCGCTGTAGTCCTTATGGTGCACTAAACTAAACTGATCTTTTGCCAATACTTGTGTATGAAATTTATCGGTTTCGTATGGCAGTGCAAGTAGCGCTAAATCAATATGCCCATGCTCAAGTTTATCCAGTAGCTTATCACTCGTATCTTCTATTAATACCAACTCTAAATCACAAAAGGTTTCTTTACAAAAGTGATACAGAGGAGCCGCTATAAAGCTAGCAATTGTAGGTATAACACCCACTGTTAATTTACCACTCAGTGGTGTTAAAAAGCTTTTAGTGAGTTCTTTTAAACTAATTGTATCGTTAATTATTTTACGAGAGCGCTCAACAACTTCTTCACCAATACTGGTAAACATAAGGCTGCGATTTTCGCGTTCAATAAGCTGGCAACCCAACGTTTCTTCAAGATTTTGAATAGCACTGCTTAAAGTAGATTGCCCTATAAAACAGGCACTGGCAGCTCTGCCAAAGTGCTGATGTTGATGAACAGCTAATAAATACTGTAGCTGTTTGATACTTGGAAGATTGGTCATTTTTTCTTTCCACAAATAAAAAGACCCCAACACCTAGGGCATTGAGATCTTTTCAAGCTAAAAGTCTTTGAGTACTTTTTTGTTAAACCCCAAATGCGGTTCTTAGTACGTAGAAAATAACAATAGCAAGGGCAGCGCCAACTGGCAATGTAATTACCCAAGAAACTACAATGTTTCTGATAACACCCATGTTAAGTGCACCAATTCCACGTGCCATACCTACACCTAATACTGCACCCACTAAGGTTTGAGTAGTAGAGATTGGCATACCAGTACCTGATGCAATAACAACGGTAGAAGCAGCGGCTAGTTCAGCAGCAAAACCACGGCTAGGCGTTAAATGTGTAATGCCTTCACCAATCGTTTTAATTACTTTTTTGCCCAAAATAGCAAGACCCGCAACAATACCGAAACCACCTAGAGGTAAAATCCACCAAGCAATAGCCGCTTTTTTAGCAATTTCACCATTGTTTTCAACAATATTTACAACAGCAGCTAGTGGACCGATTGCATTAGCAACATCGTTAGAACCATGTGCAAAGGCCATACAACATGCTGTTAATACCATAAGAACAGCAAACACTTTTTCAACATTGTTGAATTGCATTTGTTTATCTGCTTTTGGATCGATATTTAAACGAGAAATAGCAATTTTACCAATTATAGCAACGACAACTGCTACAGCTATTGCTAAGGCGTACCCTTCGGCTGCACCTAAATCAACACCAACATGCTTTAAGCCTTTTTTAATTGTGACCAAGGCCATTATAAAACCTGCTAAACCCATATAAAGTGGTACATAGCGTTTAGCATTTTTTAGTGGTGCATCTGTATTAAAAATAAGTTTTTGTGCACTCATAAATATTAAGTATGCAATAAAGCCTGATATGGCGGGCGTTATAATCCAACTACCAACAATACCACCTACTTTATCCCATTGAATCGCCTCAGTACCAACAGCAACTAACGCAAAACCAATGATTGCACCAATGATTGAGTGAGTCGTTGATACTGGCCAACCCAAGAACGAGGCCATTAATAACCAAGCACCCGCTGCAAATAAAGACGAAATCATACCCAGAACCATAAGTTCAGGAATGTCTGCAAATGGTGCGGCATCGATAATTCCTTTACGAATTGTTGATGTAACCTCACCACCTGCTAAGTAAGCGCCTGCAAATTCAAAAATCATCGCTATAAAAATAGCTTGTTTGATTGTTAGCGCTTTTGAACCTACAGATGTGCCCATGGCGTTCGCTACGTCGTTCGCGCCAATACCATAAGCCATAAAAAAGCCGACTGCTGCGGCAATTAAAATTAATACCGTGCCGTAAGATGCAATGATATCCATTGTAAAACCTTAATCTTTCGTGTTTGAACTGATTTTAAATTAACGAGCTAACATCAGCTCAAGACGTGATCCTACGCGCTCTGCAATATCTGCAAGCTCGCCAACCCATTCAATGATTTTGTACAAAAACATAACATCAATTGGATTTAACTCACCCTCTACATCACGTAGCTGGCGGCGTACTTTTATCTGCATTTCGTCCGTGTCTTGTTCTATGGCATCCAATTCAACTAACATTTTTTCTACTAAGGTGACTTCTCGACCTTTAAAACCCGTTTCTAGCAATTCTTCTAATTCATTAATTGCTTTAGATGCTTGTTTAGTCGCATCTACACAACGGGTTAAGTAAGCTAAGAAATCAGCTTGCATAACTTTTGGAATGGTCATTTCACGACCAATCACTCGCCCTGCAATATCTTTTGCTTTATTGGCAATTTTATCTTGTTGAGTTACTAGTTCGAGAAGATCTGTACGCTCTACCGGCATGAATAAACCACGCGGTAATTGTAAACGTATATCTCTTTTCATATCATCGGCTTCACGTTCTAAATTGCGAATAGTGATGCGAAGCTCTTCTGCTTGTACCCACTCTTCTTTAAATACGTGATTAAAAAAAGGTATCAAAGCTTTACTTGCTTGATGAACCTTCTTGATGTGTTCTTCCATTGGTTTGATAGGAGATTTTGCAAATACTCCTAAAAACGCGTTTGTAGGCATAACTGACCCTTTAATCAAATTGATATGCTTTGCAGCATGAATTTTACAGTATTAACCAAGATTGTGAACGCTTTTTATTACTTCACTAAAGCTTGCAATACATAAAGCGACACTAAGCCGCTTTAATAGAAAAGCATGATGGGTAAAAAATCATAGTGATTTTTCTATATCTTCTTGAGATGTATGGCGAATATCTTTGCCATTAACAAAATAAATAATGTATTCAGCAATGTTCTGACAGCGATCACCAATACGCTCTAATGAGCGAACAGACCAGACTAAGTCCATGATTTTAGGTATTGAGCGTGGATCTTCCATCATGTAAGTCATTATTTGACGTGTGATGGCTTCATATTCGCGGTCAACTTTTGCATCTTCTTTATGTACTTGAAATGCACGTTGCACATCCATACGCGCAAATGCATCTAGTACGTCGTGTAGCATTTTTAAAACCTGGCGGCCCATATTTTCAATATTTACTAATAAATCTTGCTGATCTTTGGTAAATGAGTCTAGTGCAACTTTAGCAATTCGCTCAGCTTCATCGCCAATACGTTCTAAATCGGCGATTGTTTTAGCAATTGCAATCACTAAACGCAGGTCACTTGCTGCAGGCTGACGACGAGCAATAATACGCGTACACTCTTCATCAATACTTACTTCCATTGCATTCACTTTATAATCGTTCTGACGTACCTTTTGAGCAAGCTCTGCATCGTTACGACTCACCGCATCAAGCGCACTATTTAACTGCTGCTCAACTAAGCCACCCATACTTAATACATGATTACGTACATTTTCTAGTTCTTGGTTAAAACGCCCAGAAATATGTTTATTAATATTATGTTCCATAGTTACCTTCTCTCTTAATCTTGCACAACACGCTACAACGGGCTAATTAACCGTAACGACCGGTAATATAATCTTCGGTCTTTTTCTTCGTTGGTGTAGTAAATAAGGTATTTGTGTCTGAGTACTCAATCAATTCGCCCATATACATAAAGGCTGTTTGATCAGATACTCGTGCTGCTTGTTGCATGTTATGTGTAACAATAACAACGGTAAATTGGTTTTTTAAATCGTTTATTAGCTCTTCTATTACCAAAGTAGAAATAGGGTCAAGTGCTGATGTAGGTTCATCTAATAAAAGAACTTCTGGCTCAATTGCAATTGAGCGAGCAATAACTAAACGCTGTTGCTGACCACCCGATAAGCCAAACGCGCTATCGTGTAATCTATCTTTTACTTCATCCCATAAAGCAGCACCACGAAGTGATTGCTCTACCACTTCGTCTAACTTACGCTTCTCTTTAATGCCTTGTAAGCGTAGGCCATAAACCACATTTTCATAAATTGATTTAGGAAATGGGTTAGGACGCTGAAACACCATACCTACATTACGACGAAGTGCTGCTACATCTACGCTCTTATCGTAAATATTTTGACCGTGAAGTAATATTTCACCTTCAATACGACAAATATCAACCAAATCGTTCATGCGGTTAATACAACGTAATAGAGTTGATTTACCACAGCCCGATGGTCCAATAAACGCAGTTACTTGGCCTTTTGGAATGTTCATATTTACTTTATTAAGCGCTTGCTTATCACCGTAGTAAAGATCGAGATCTTTAATCTCTAGCGCTTTTTGGTCATCCGTTAAATTTTCTAGGTCTAACTTCTGGCCTATATTAGCTTGGTTTACTTTTGGAGCGACTGTAATCATTTTTGTTACCTATAAAATCTTTACTAATTAGTGTTCAAGCGATCTGTACTTTTCACGTAAATGGTTACGTATACCAATGGCCGTTATGTTTAGGGTAATAATCACCGACACCAATAAAAAGGCCGTTGCGTATACCAGCGGACGTGCCGCTTCAACATTAGGGCTTTGGAAGCCAACATCGTATATATGAAAGCCTAAGTGCATGAACTTTCTATCTAAGTGAAAATATGGGAAGTTGCCATCAAGTGGTAATGTAGGAGCCATTTTTACAACGCCTACTAGCATTAACGGTGCAACTTCACCTGCAGCACGCGCAACTGCCAGTATTAAACCTGTCATAATTGCAGGGCTTGCCATTGGAATAATTATGCGCCATAACGTTTCAACTTTTGTTGCGCCAAGCGCTAGTGAACCATCACGTACGGTACTTGGAATACGAGATAAACCTTCTTCAGTCGATACAATAACAACTGGCAGCGTTAGTATAGCGAGCGTTAATGCCGACCACATTACACCTGGCGTACCAAATACTGGCGTTGGCGACGATTCTGGATAAAATAATTGGTCTAAGCTACCACCTAACATGTATACAAAAAAGCCGAGGCCAAATACACCGTATACAATTGAAGGAACACCGGCCAAGTTAATCACTGCGATACGAATCATTTTAGTGATTGCATTTTTTGCGGCGTACTCGTGTAAGTAAATTGCAGCAACAACGCCAAACGGCGTCACAATTACAGCCATCAGCATAACCATAAATACAGTACCAAATATAGCAGGGAAAACACCGCCTTCTGTATTTGCTTCACGTGGATCATCGGATACAAACTTACCTAGTTGCACAAAGTAGTGGCCTAGCTTTGCAAAAAAGCCCATATCGTTTGGAAACCAAACATCAAGTACTTGATACATAGGAATTGTAACAACTTCACCGCGCATATCTTTTACAGTTACGTGGTCACGTTTAGCTTGTTTGCGTAGTGCAAATAAATCTTTTTCAAGTACACCATACTCTGCACGTAATTCAGCACGTGCTTGAGCAAGCTCAGCAACACGCTCATCAGTGAGAGCGTTATCAAGTAAGTAGCCTTTTTCTTTTAAACGTAAGCGTTCAAGTGCGTAGTTAATATGCCCAATGTCACCATTTTGCAAATCAAGTGCTTCGTCATTTAAATCAACCGCACGCTCTACAAGCTCATGTAGCGCTTCTATTTTATCGCCATTAACCGGTTGACCGTCTTTAATAACGTTTTGCACATAACCATAAAAGTTACCGTTTTTACTACGCTCAAATACTGCAAGCGCCGCTGGTGCTGTTTTATTTGTTATGTCGGTTTCTAATATCCAACGAAAATCTAAATCTACATATTCGCGGTTACCTGTTTTAATAAGTAAGCGCTCTATTTCTTCTTTTTCAAACCCGCTAACATCAATACCTGTCGCGGCTAAACGCGTTTTTGGTACTAATTCACGATCGTAAACTTCGCCAATAACGGTTTGCTTTGCAATCGACCCTTCAAGTTCAAACTGTACAACTTCTGAAGGCCAGAAAAAGCTTAACCCTTTCCAGGCTATCATTGCCAATAAGCCTAAAACTGAAATCAAACTGATGCTCACTGCACCACCGGTCATCCAAATCCAAGGAGAACCAGACTTAAACCACTGCTTTACCATGTCATGTCTCTCCGCTTACATTGAGCTGTATTTTTCACGCAGTTGCTGGCGAACAAACTCAGCGACTGTGTTAAAAATGAATGTGAATATGAATAATACAAAGGCTGCTAAGAATAATATTCTATAGTGCGAACTACCTACTTCTGACTCTGGCATTTCAACTGCAATATTTGCTGCAAGCGTACGCATACCTTGGAAAATGCTCCAATCCATAATCGGTGTATTACCGGTTGCCATAAGTACAATCATGGTTTCACCAACTGCTCGGCCAAGTCCCATCATTACCGCAGAGAAAATACCTGGACTTGCTGTTAGTAATACAACACGTATTAGTGTTTGCCACTGCGTCGCACCTAATGCTAATGAGCCATTTGATAAATGCTTTGGAACACTAAATACCGCGTCTTCTGCAATTGAGAATATAGTAGGAATAACCGCAAAACCCATCGCAATACCTACAACAAGCGAGTTACGTTGATCGAATGTCATACCTAGCTCATTTGTTAAGTACTGACGTACATTGCCGTCAAACATCCAAAGTTCAACAAATTCGCTCATAGCAAACGAAAACCAACCAATAAGTAAAACGACCGGAATAAGGATGATTGAATGCGAACCATCAGGAATTCTATGGCGTATTTTTGTTGGTAATTTAGTCCAGGCTAAACCTGTCGCTAACATACCTAAAGGTAATAATATGAGTAACCCAACAATGGCAGGTAAGTGCTCTTCTATTAATGGGGCTAACCAAAGACCCGCTAAAAAACCTAAAATAACGGTTGGTAATGCTTCCATTATTTCAACGGTAGGCTTAACCACTTTACGTAATTTGCTCGACATAAAGTATGCCGTGTAAATAGCCGCCGAAAGCGCGATTGGTACAGCAAACAACATCGCATAAAGTGCTGCTTTTAATGTACCGAACGAAATTGGCACAAGTGAAAACTTAGATTCAAAGTCGTCACTGGCTGATGTTGACTGCCAAATATAACCTGGCTCTGGGTAACCTTCGTACCACACTTCTTGCCAAAGTGCTGACCACGTAACTTCTGGGTGCTCGTTATGAATGTCTAATACTGTTAGCTTATTATCCGCTAAAATTAACGCAGCATTTGAACGTGGTGCAATTGCAAAGTTTTCTATTGCGCCTTCACTTACTTTCCCCTGCCAAAGTTTTGCTTCGCTGGTTGTGTAGTACACGCCTAGCTCACCATTATTGCCGGTAGTAAAAAAAGTACGACGGTAAAACTCAGTAAATACATTTAATTTACTTTGCTTAGTTGTTTCAAATGAGCGAATTTTTTGATATTCACGGCCTGTGTCAGTGTTTACTTCAAACCACTGCGAAACCTCACCGTTATCATTAGCAAGCATGAGTGAGTTTGCGCCCGCTAGCAGTTGTGCAGATACAATATTTGCATTTTCTTCGTTAGCCGAAAGCAACTGAATTTGCTCTACATCACTTGGGTCACGCGTATCGTATACATACACTTGATTAGCAGAACGTACAAAAGTACGTGTTGTATCTGGCGACATTAATAATTCGTCTACACGTCCATTAACATCAAGTTCTGTACGCTCAACAACCCACTCTACTTCACCGGTAAACATATTCTCTTCAGCAATAAAGCTGCTAAATAATACACGCTTATCTTCTGTAAGAGCTACAACCGCTGTTTTGTCTTCATAGTGACTAAATGCAAAGCGTTTAATAGCTGCACCTTGTTCATCTACTTCTAAAGCCATTTCCCCTAGAGGAAAACCTAAGCGAGGTGTTAATTTACGCTCGTTATTTGGAAAGGTAACTAAAAATTTAGGTGCAACAACCATTACGGTGCCATCTTCTAAACCAAACGCATAATGCCCTTGAAAAGGCGCGCTTGTTGCAAAGCTTGTTGCATCACTTGGTAGCTCGGCGTTTAATGTTTTAAGCTTTTTACCAAAGCTGCCATCTTGCACACTGTAAAAATCAACCTGACCTTGCTGACTGAGTAAATAAGCAACTTCAGTTTGCTCTTCTACACCTAAGCCTGCTATTTGCTGTGAATTAGCAACATGAAAGCTATCGCGTTTTTCTACTTTTGCTGATTCAAAAATTGGCTGTACTACATAAAGAAGGTAAAAGAATATTAATAGCAGTGCTACCAATACCATTATCCCACCTGCGGTTATGCCAAACTTGGCAAACCGATCTTTAAATAGACGGCTTCGATCCGTATTAAAAGTCGGCTTATTCGGATTTGAAGTCATCAAAACACCCTTAAATCTTAACGTTGCATAAATTATATTTCATCAAGATGACAGTAATGTTACAGCAGTAATAATAAGCACTCTAAAACAGCTTTAAATAAAACTAACGAGGGAAAAGTCTAAATTAGCTTCAAATAGGTGATTTATAAGTGAACTAAATTATAAAATAATTGGACAAAGTATTTATCGAGGTCAATACTAAAAGAGTACTTAGTAAATAATAATGACTATTAATACTGCGTATAGTCAACACAACTATATTCATTTTTTTAATTTATAATCAAAGATTTATAAAAAGTGCAACAACACACAATTTAAATTAGACAACATACTTAATGCCTATGCATTTACTTTCTTTGGGCTTAAAAAGAGAATTATTTATGAAGCAGTTGGTTATAACTATTTTAGGGCAAGACCGCCCTGGTTTAGTAGAGAGCATCTCATCAGTCGTATTACAAAATCATGGTAACTGGCTAAGCAGTAACTTAAGCCATTTATTAGGTCATTTTGCAGGTATTATTCAACTTGAAGTTGCTGAGGAGCATTTTCAATCATTACAGAGTGCTTTAAATAAGTTACCTAAGTTAGACGTTCGTATTGAAACCGGAAACACTGAAGTTGAACCATCAACACTAGAGCAAATTAATTTAGTAATAACAGGCAACGACCGTCCTGGTATTGTGCAAGAACTGGCAAGTGTAATACGCCACAAAGGCGCTAACATTACTCATTTAAATTCAAGGCAGCAAAGTGCGCCTAATTGGGGAGTGCCTATTTTTAGCGCTGTTGCGACCGTAACTTTACCAAAAGGCATAGACAAAGATGAAGTGATTGAAGCGCTGGAATCAATCACAAGCGATTTGATTGTAGATACAGAAGAAGTTTAACCTCCCTTTTTGCGTGTCACTCTGCTGACACGCATCTCATTCTAACTAATTTTATCAAAATGCTCTGCAGATTATTTAACGCAGACATAAAATAAGCCGATGCAAGCATCAGCTATTTTAAATAACGACCTTAAAGCTAATAAGAGCAAGATAAACTCAGTAATCCCGCTCTTTTATAAAGCTACATATCCATATGTCGATTAGTGCTTTGCATCATTTGTTTAATGCCTTGCTTTTCAAGCTCTAGTATTTGTTGAAGCTTTTCTTGCCCACTTTCGGTTTCAGCTCGCTCAAGTAGGTACTCATATAACTCAATTACTTTTTGATGCTGCTCTGATAAGTAACCTTGAATAGCTTGCTCATCAAATTTTTGATCTTTGCTAATATCTTTAAAAGTAATTAACTCAGGATTTTTAGCAAAATATTCGTAGCTGTACGTATCAAGCGTATTAATTTCGGTAATAGCTTTAAAGCCAACTAAATCTTCAGCGAGTTTTTTTTCGTAATTTAGGTAATAGTCCACCAGCATTGCGTTATGTTCATCGAGTAAATCCTTTACGCTATAAAAATTAGCCGCCATTTGCGTATGAAACAAAACGGTCCAATCGTATACCTCTTTAATTGTTTTAACTTGCATGTGCATTCCTTACTTAGTTGACTGTATAGATAATACATTGCGTAAAGCGTGCCAATTAAAAAGCTATTTAAAAACAGTTAGTTAATTTAAATATGAGTAATAACAAGCTATTTAATAGAACAACTTACAAATTATAGGTAATTTTTATAGAGCAATGCGTGGGTAGTTAACGCATTGCTCTATAGCCTTATTATTTAAGTCCTTGTTTGCGCCATAGTAGGTAAACCGCAGGAATAACAAGTAAGGTGAGTACAATTGCACTGCCCATACCGCCAACCATAGGCGCTGCTATTCGGCTCATTACTTCGCTTCCGGTGCCCGTGCCATAAAGTACAGGTAATAAACCGATAATAATTGTCGCGACAGTCATCATAACCGGGCGTACTCGAAGCCCTGCTCCTTCAATGATAGCTTGCTGTAATTGCACTAAGCTAAGCGGTTTTCCGGCTTGCTCTGCTTCGAGGCACTTTTCTTGATAGGCTTGGTTTAAATACACCAACATAATGACCCCTATTTCTACCGCAACACCGGCTAAGGCAATAAAGCCTACACCTACTGCAACTGAAAAGTTAAAGCCCTCTAAATACATTAGCCATACGCCACCAATCATTGCCAGTGGCAACGTAGCCATAATAATAGTGACCTCAGCAAAGCTTCTAAAATTAAGGTAAAGCAATACAATAATAATCGCTAATGTAAGTGGTAATACATAAGTCAGTTTTTCTTTAGCGCGCTGCATGTATTCATACTGCCCAGCCCACGTAATTGAGTAGCCAGCAGGTAGTATTAGGTCTTTATCGAGCACTTGCTGAGCGTGCTCAACGTAAGTACCAATATCAACGCCATCTATATCAATAAAACTCCAACCGTTTAAACGTGCATTTTCGCTTTTTATACCAGGCGGTCCATCTTCAATAAATACATCGGCTACATCACCAAGTGCTATACGCTGCCCTGTAGGAGTTACAATAGGTAACAGCATTAACTCTTCTGGCGAGTCTCTGTATGCTTGCGGATAACGTAAATTAACAGGATAACGCTCTTGCCCTTCTACCGTTTGTGTTACGTTTGTACCACCTATTGCAGTAGATACAACTTGCTGTACGTCGCTAATGTTTAAGCTATAACGCGCGGCTTTTTCACGATTTATATCTACTTTTATATAACGTCCACCGGCTACTCGCTCTGAGTAAACCGATGCGGTGCCTTGCACATCTTTTAATAGCACTTCTATTTGCTGACCAATTTTTTGAATTTCACTCAACTTTGGTCCCGCAACTTTAATGCCCACGGGAGTTTTAATACCGGTTGCGAGCATATCAATGCGTGTTTTAATTGGCATTACCCACGCATTAGTTAGCCCTGGAAACTTAACCAAACCGTCGAGTTCTTTTTTAAGTTTTTCAAGAGTCATACCCTCGCGCCATTCGTCTTTTGGTTTTAACTGAATAAACGTCTCTATCATTGTAAGCGGCGCAGGATCTGTTGCAGTTTCTGCTCGCCCAACTTTACCAAATACTGTTTTAACCTCGGGTACTGTGGCAATTAACTTGTCGGTTTGCTGTAGTATTTCGCGCGCTTTACCTACCGATAAACCAGGATACGTTGTGGGCATATACATTAAATCGCCCTCATCGAGTGGCGGAATAAATTCACTGCCTATTTTATTTACCGGGTAAAAGCCAATAACAGAAACAACCACCGCGAGTACCAATGTCATTTTTGGAAATTTAAGCACCCAGTTAAGTAGTGGACGATACGCTGCGACGAGTAATCGGTTAACTGGATTTTTTTGCTCCGAAATGACTTTACCTCTAATAAAGTAACCCATTAATACCGGCACTAAGGTAATCGCAAGCCCAGCAGACGCTGCCATAGCATAGGTTTTAGTGTAAGCGAGTGGCGCAAACATACGTCCTTCTTGCGCTTCTAAAATAAATACCGGCATAAAGCTGACGGTAATAATTAATAAACTAAAAAATAATGCAGGACCCACTTCACTCGCCGATTTAGCCACAACTTCCCAGCGGTTTTCGTTGGTAAGGGGCGTTTTTTCCATATGTTTATGCATATTTTCAATCATGACGATAGCACCGTCAGTCATTGCCCCTATGGCTATTGCAATTCCTCCTAAAGACATAATATTGGCGTTAATCCCCTGCCAATACATAATTATAAATGCCGTTAAAATCCCAAGCGGTAACGTAATAATCGCCACCAGCGATGAGCGCACATGAAACAAAAACACCACACACACTAAGGCAACTACAATAAGCTCTTCAATTAGCTTACTTGTTAAATTATCTACCGCGTTATTTATTAAGTTGGAGCGATCGTACACAGGGACTATTTCAACACCCTCTGGCAATCCCTTTTTAAGCGATTCTAATTTTGCTTTTACGAGCTCAATGGTTTTTTGTGCATTTTCGCCATAGCGCATAATAACAATGCCGCCGGTTACCTCACCTTCGCCATTTAGCTCTGCTACACCACGGCGCATTTGCGGTCCAACTCGAATATCAGCTACATCACGCAATTGCAGCGCAGTACCATTAGCGTTTACGCCAAGCGGAATGGCTTCCAAGTCGGTAACACTCTTAATGTAGCCGGTGCTTGTTACCATGTATTCTGCTTCAGCCATTTCAACTACTGAGGCGCCCATCTCTTGGTTGCCTTGTTGAATAGCCGTTTGAATGAGACTAAGCGGAATACCATATGCGCGTAATTTATCAGGCTCTACATTGACTTGATATTGCTTAACCATGCCACCAACAGCAGCCACTTCAGATACACCGGGCACAGTTTGTAGCTCAAACTTTAAAAACCAATCTTGTAAGCTTCGTAGCTGACTAATATCGTGTTTATTTGTTTTATCAACTAGTGCGTATAAATAAATCCAACCTACGCCGGTTGCATCAGGGCCAAGCTCTGGCGTAGCGCTATCGGGTAATCTACTTGCTACTTGGCTTAGGTATTCTTGTACTCGGCTACGCGCCCAATACAAATCGGTTTTTTCGTCAAAAATAACGTAAACGTACGAGTCACCAAAAAACGAAAAACCCCTTACAGTTTGTGCACCCGGCACAGAAAGCATTGCTGTGGTGAGCGGAAATGTAACTTGGTCTTGCACTACTTGCGGCGCTTGCCCCGGATAAGTGGTTTTTATAATGACCTGAACATCAGATAAGTCAGGCAAGGCATCCACGGGAGTATTTTTTACCGCAAACAATCCTCCACCCAGTAAAATTAATGTAAGCAACAACACAAAAAAGCGATTGCTAACAGACCAGCGAATAATGGCAGTTATCATAATGGCTCCTAGTGAGAACTATGTTGCATAGTAGAATGATCAATCGGCTCTGCGTTTTGCGCTTTAGTAATTACAAATTCATCGTTAATAATGCTAAAAGTAAAATTAATATACTGGGCATTTTCAAACTGACTAATATCAATATCTGGCGCTAATACAAAGTCCATTGTGGCGGGTTCTCGATTCCATTTTTCAATGGCTTCTCGGCTAATATTAATAATGCGATTTTGTATATCTATGGCATTAATAGTGCCGTTAATCGTGGCGTTTTGTGGCTGCATATCCATGTTCATATTCGAGCCTGAAACAGAACTCATACCTGAGCTAATACTAGAACTAGGCATTTCCATTCGTTTAAAGTCGGAGCTTTTACTCGATTCAGAGTCTATTAAAAATTGCGCTGAAGTAACTACCGTGTCACCTGTCATTACACCTGACAAAATGACCGCTTCATTACTATTAATTTGCCCAACTTCAACTTCTACCGATTTAAAACGCCCCTCACCTAATGCAATAACCACACGGTTTTGATGCTGCGTGCGGATTACCGCTTCTTTAGGGACTGTAAATTGCGCCTTACTCGCTTTAGCGTGAATGCTCACTTGTGCAAACATATTTGGTTTTAACCGATGATCTACATTTTCAAACCTAAGCCTTACACGCAGAGTCCGGTTTTTAGCATCAAGCGCGGGGTAAATATAATCAACCTTACCTTCCCACTTTTGACCTTTTAAGTAATCAAGCGTCATTGTAACGGGCAAACCAACGCTCACTTGTTCTGATTGGCGCTCGAACACTTCTGCCTCTACCCAAATTTCATCAAGCTGGGCAATACTCATCATTGATGTGCCTGGTTTAACGTAAAAGCCTTCTCGTACTGTTAGCTCATCTACCACACCATTTTGCTTTGCGTAAAAAGTAATATTTTGCATTATCTTTTTATTTTTTTGTAAGCGCTCGATAAATCCATCAGACACATTTAACGACTCTAAACGCGCCTTTGCAGCGCGAATTAACACGGTATTATTACGATTAACTGCCAATAAAAGCTCTTCCTGTGCGTTCACCAATTGTGGTGAATACAATGTATATAAAGGCTCACCGGCTTTAACTTCTGCGCCTTGTGCTTTAACATATAAACTTTCAATCCAGCCTTCTACACGCGGATGAATGTGAATAAGTTGGTCTTGGTTATATTGCACATAACCCACAGTATTTATATCGCTGTGAAGTGTTTTAAGCTGCACTTTGGCAGTTCTTACACCAAAGTTATTAACTACTGCAGGCGAAATAGTTACAGCACCTGGTCCATCCTGAGCGTTGCTAGCGTTTTCATACACAGGTACTAAATCCATTCCCATTGGCGAAAGCCCTGGCGCGTCACGCCTGTAATTACTATCCATAGGGGCTACCCAATATAAGGGCTGTTTGTCAGCGCTTTGTTGTTCATTCATTGCCGAGTTGCTAGGTAAAAACTGCATTACTAAGCCGCCTATTAACCCAAAGGCGCCTGCGCCAACTAAGGCGGCAACAAGTAACTTTAAATTAGTATTCATTGTGTAATTCTCCAGTTTGCTCGCTCATTACTTGGGGGTCTAAGCTACTTGCATAATAATTAAGGCGGGCGGTAATAATATGTTGATCTACTTGAATATTCAGTGCATCAATTTTGGCGTTAAGTTCACTAATGCGCGCGCGCATCACGTCAGAAAAATCTCCGTCGTCGCGTGTATAAGCATTTAGTGTTGCCTGAGATTGCTCTGACATTTGCGGTAATAACGTATTTTGATAAAGCGCATCGCGTTTTTGCAAACGAGCGAGTTGGCTAAACTCCTTAAAGTACATGCCTTTGAGTTTTTGAAGCGCCACCAGCTTTTGTGTTTTAGTAGCTTCTGCACTAGCAATAGCCGATTTAACCTGTTGATCTTGTCTGTTATCAGTAAACAATGGCAAATCAATACTAAACCCCACAGAGAGTAAATCAGCTCGCGACTCACCCATCGGGGTATCATCTCGGTAACCATAACCCACATTAACGCCCATTTGAGGTTTGTAGCTTTGCTTAGCGAGCGCAACTTCGGTTTGCTTTGCCGTTACGGTTTTATCTATCGCAATAATTGCGGGATGCACCATAAGCAACTGTATTAGCTCATCAAATTCAAGGCTCGCAAAATCAACCAGCCCTGTGGTTTTAGTAAACTCAGTATTTAAAGGCTGCATAAGCATATTCATAGGTAACCACTGTGCTAAACGGTTTTTAGCACTTTCAAATTGCTGCTCAAGCATAACCAGCTTATCTTCAAGACGGGTGAGCTCTAATTGCGCACGAATAATATCTTGCTGACGTGTTTTACCTAAGGTGCTTGCGTAGCTTGCTTCGGTAATGTCAATAAGTTGAGTAAATAGCCCTTTATCTTGCTCAATTAAAGCAATACTTCGCTGAGCACGATACGCGTTTAACCACGACTCAATCACAATTGCTTTTACTTGTGCTAAGCGATCGGCGCGCTGCCAAGGGTATTGTTGAGCAGACTGTGCTAATGCTTTTTGTCTAAGCGCTAAACTATTCCCTCGGCTAAACTTTTGGCTCAAATCAACTTTAAGCTGCGTCATCCCTTCTTGATCAAACGCATAACCGTTAGTAGGTAAGTTGAGTAAGCCAACCGTTAAAACAGGATCGGGTAAGGTGCCTGCAGCAATGCTTTGCGCTATTGCTGCATCTTCTTGGTAGCCACTCGCTTTTAGCCATGGCTCATGCGTTAGCGCATAATTAAGCGCTTGCGTTAAGCTAAGCGTTTGCTCATTACTAGTTTGCTTTAGTATTTCGGTATTTAGGTTATTTTGATTGTTTTGCGCATTCACAGCGGTGCTAAATAACACAACACTACATAATACGACTTTAATACTTACAGCGTGGTTCATCATCTGCTCCATCTAAAAATAAAAGAAAATCTTAAATTAGGAAGCAAAAAAGGTGTTTAGGAGTTTTACAAAAACCTTTTATATCAATTGCATTGAATTAATGATCTATTATTGCGGTAGGGAAATAGCTCTATAACAAGGAAAAAATTACGCAGTATAGTTGCTTTATATAAGTAATTTTTAACGCAGTTAGAGAGTAATTTAACTCGCTAGAATGAGCATGTTTTCAATAAAATTGATATTACACCTATCCTGCTATTAAGCAGACATAGGAGGGCGATAGAGTGAACGAGGTATACTAATTTGTGTAGTAAATACACGTACATTTACTTTTTCAGATTCAAGTAAAGTAACGCTAAATAAAGTATCAACATTAAGCATTGAGTTAGCAGCGCAGCCACTCATAGGGCATTTACAGTCATTTTGTGGCGTACTTTCGTCGTCGCAACAATCCATCTGCATCATATTTTCAGACATGCTAGCGACAGCTGTTGCATCACTACTTTGTGTCATTGGCATTTGGGCATGCATTGCTGTTTTAGTTGGCATATGTGGCATTTCGCATACCATAGCTACAGACGCAACTGCCTGACCCACAAAAGTGAGCAGTAAAGTTATCATGAGTAAACTAGAGTAAAAACGTTGCAACATTATGCCTTTTAATAAACTTTAAAATGATTGTAAGGTAACCTAACGGCAACCACAAATACTTTAATTATGTAGACTGCGGTTTATCAGGTGTTTTAATTAAGTTACTCGCGATAATTGCAAATATACAATATGCGCTAAAATACCAAAACCCTTCACCAAATTGTGCATTCATAACAAGTAGCTCACCACTTTTACCATGGGCGTTACCTGCTAAGTAAGTCACTATTAATGCAATAACAAATACATCAACCATGCTCCACTTACTTAATGCACAAATAACCAGACCGAGCTTTTGCTTAAACCCATTCGAAGGTAGGCAACAATAAAGCAATTGTAATAGCAGCTTCAAGCTTGGAATAACAATAGAAAACAACCCCACTAAAGCGGCTACAAATAAATTATTATTGCTAGCAAGCTCTTTAACTGTGCCTAAAATACTTTGTGTTTTGTTATAGGCGCTAATCTCACCTTCTAACTTATCAAGCCCTAGCATGTTCGAGAACATCATTAGCATACTGCGAGTTCGACCATCGCCCTCTTCAGCCAGCATTTCAATACCCGCTTGCGCTAGTTTTGATTTATCTATGTTGCCCTCTATTGTTAATACTGGTTTTGTAATACCAGGAAACAATAAACAAAGAGCAACCACTACACTTATAACCGACAACCAATTACGCATATTTATTCTGCTATTGCCTCAATAATGTCGTCACTGTATAAAACAGCATCCAGTAAAAAATTAAATATATCGCCAATGTGTAGCTCTGAGTTTATGTTGGCCAAATGGACCATAGCTTCATCTACATTATCTAATTCAAATTCTTTTATAAGCGATAAACAGTTTCCTAAAATGCCGCTCTCTAATAGTAACGCATCAGATATAGCTGCATCTAAGGTAAACTCTTTAACTATGTCTTTTAAATCAGCATCTAAAATAGCATCAAGCACCGAGAACAAACCCACTAGATACCCTTGCTCGGTCAGCTCTTTATTATTTTGCTCTAAAATAAGCGACATAAATTGTGCCCGCGTTAAAGCAAGCTTAGTTAATTCGCTTGGTTTTTCGACCCCCAACTCACTAATTGCTAATACACGAACAAATTGCCTTATTGTATCTTCACCTAAATAAATAACCGCTTGTGAAATAGAAGTAATAACTAAATTTGCTTTTCCTGAACGCGCGTTAGCCAGCTTTAAAACCCTGGCTGTTATGGCTACATCTCTGGCCACTCGTTGATGAACTTCTTTAAAGCAAAGTTTTTGTTTTGCTGTAAAACGCAATAGATCAAAAACAGTTAACTTTGAAGGCTCTACACCTTTATACGTAATCATTTCTGGGCGAGAGAAAAAGAACCCCTGAAATAAATCACAGCCTGCCAATTTTAATATATTAAATTGTTCATGCGTCTCTATTCGTTCAACAATTATTTTTGCATGTGGATTTGCGCGTTTTATTTTTTTAATGCGCATATTGGTTTTAATAACCGGATCATCTATCTCAATTTTTATGTAATCAACATGTGCTAATAGTGGCTCCCATTTTGGATCGCCATCGTAATCATCAAGTGCAAAAACATACCCTTCTTTTTTAAGTTCTTGCACACGCTCAGCAACCGCAGGAATATTGCCCGTGCGCTCTACTATTTCAATAACACTATTTTCTGGCAATAAAAGTTTGGGAAAGTTATCGAGAATAGTTTCTGATGACAAGTTTATAAAAGCTAAATGATGCGCGGTAAGTCTATCTAAACCTACCAACATTAATGCATTAAAAAACAGGCGGCTTGTCGCATGCACATCAGAAGTGCCCACAGGAAACGCATTGTTGGCTGAGTCTCGATAAAGCAGTTCGTACGAGAAAACATTCTGGTCTATATCAAAAATAGGTTGCCGCGCGACAAACTGAGTTATTTTTTGTACCTCATCAGGTATGTTATTTAATTTCACTTGGCTCTAAACCTATAAATAAGAGATGGCAAAACAGCCAATAATATGTGTACTTTAATGCAACTCGCATAAGATAAACATAGTCGTCATTGCAAAAATGTTAAAATTACACAACACTAATATAAAAATATTAATATAAAAGGTAGAGATTTGGCTAACTTTATTCGGTTATTAGTACTGAGCCTTCTGCTATTTGTATTTTTTAGCTATGCCAGCATTAACCCTACTCCCCTCAAATACAATGTTAGCGCGTCAGGTAGTCATTATCCATATTATACAAATGATCCAGAAAAGCCTGGTGTATTACCCGAAATTATTGAAAAAGCACTCGATGATGCAAATATTGCAGCTTCTCATATCGACCTACCCACAAAGCGTATTACCAAATATTTACAAGATGAAATAATCGATTTTGATGTTATTTCATTAGAATGGCTCCCAAAGGATGAGAGAAATGACTCTCGCTATGTTTTTTCAGAGCCCCTTATTTATGCCACAGAAATGATTGTTACCTTGCCTCAAAATGCCCAGAACTGGCAAAGCGCCGATAGCTTAAAGGGCAAATATATAGGAACAGTACTAGGTTACTATTACTTTAATGACAACACCTTTGAGCGCGTTGACTTTCCATCCGAGAAAGAACTTATGACCGCTCTCTCAAGAAACCGTGTAGAAGCTGCACTAGTAGGTAAGTTAACTGCGCTCTATTGGGCAAAGCAATTAGAGATAAACATTGCCTTTGGCGCACAGCATTCCCATGGTTTTTTAAGAATTCGTTTATTAAGCAAACATAAAGAATTATTGCCCCAAATAAACCTAGCAATTAAAAACCTTCATGCTCAAGGATATATAAAAAGTATTGAAGATAAGTATATGAGTAATATACCCACACAAAATTAAGGGACTAATGGCGCAGAGCTCGTGTTTTGGAGTATAATAGCAGCAAATGTTAACTCGACCAGAATCAGAAAGAGCCCCATGAGTATTGAAAAAGCCTTAATCGAACGTAGTAATAATCAATGTGAATTGTGTGCAGCCACCGAGAACTTATCTGTTTATGAAGTACCACCGGTAACTGAAACCCACTCAGATAAATGTATTTACACGTGTCAAACATGTAAAGATCAAATCGAGAATAACAGCGAAATAACGCCTACACATTGGCACTGTTTAAACGATAGCATGTGGAGCCAAACTCCTGCAGTACAAGTTGTAGCTTACAGAATGCTTTCGCGTTTAGCGCCTGATAATAGCTGGGCACAAGATGCGCTAGACATGATTTACCTTGAAGAAGACACGCTAACCTGGGCTAAAAAAGCACTTGCCGAAGATGACGATTTAAAGCATGTAGATAGCAACGGTGTAGTTCTTCAAGCAGGCGATACTGTTACCCTAATTAAAGACTTAGACGTTAAAGGCAGTAGCCTTACCGCTAAACGTGGAACAGCTGTTCGTAATATTGGCCTAACCAGCAACCCTGAACATATTGAAGGGCGAGTTGACGGCCAGCGCATTGTTATTTTAACTAAGTTTGTTAAAAAATAATCGTTTGTTTTTAATTATTAAAGGCGCTAATGCGCCTTTTTTTATGTTTAAAATAAGTTAAGGAATGATTAAGTAACTAGGTAATACACTAAGGACATAATATTGAGTAAGGATAACCAACATGGAAAAGCATCAAGCAGTATCTTCGCGTAAAAAAGCAGTTGCAGGGATTGGCTTATTGGCGCTTAGCGCTTTTGCAGTAACTGGCTGCGGTGAGCAAACTAAATCGACTGAAAACACAGAAATTGCAGAAGCAATAACCAGCCTTACTATCCAAGCTAGCTACAAAGATCGCAGTATGCTTCGCCCTGGCTCGCAATTAATAGTTACGCTTTCCAATGTATCTAAAATGGATGTAAAAGCCGATATAATCACACAAGAAGTGATTGATGTAACCCAAGCCCCGCCATTTACCGTTGAGCTAATTTATGATGCCAGCAAAATTAGCGATAAACATCGCTATAGCCTAAGCGCCAGAATTATAAATAAAGACAAAGTGCTTTACACAAGTACAACAAATCATGACCCGTTTGCAGAATCACAGTTAACTACCCCCTATAAAATTGAGCTTTCAAAAGTGTCGACTCAAAAACCCGATGTAACAATCACAAATACTTACTGGAAAGCAATAACAATAAATGCTCAAACTGTGAATGTTACAACTAAAGAACCATTCATTCAGTTCAATAAAGACCACCGCGTTAATGGCTTTTTAGGCTGTAATAATTTTAGCGGAAGCTATAGTACCGAGCAGCAAACAATTACACTTAGTCAGCTAGCAAGTACAAAAAAGATGTGCTCGGATAATATGAGCCAAGAAGCGGCTATGTCTGACGTACTTAGCAAAACTTCAAAGTGGGAAATAACAGGTGAATCACTAAAACTTAAAAACAGTCGCGGTAATACACTTGCTACTTTTAGTGCGGTTTATTTTAATTAATATTTAGCTCCCTTATATAAATATTACCTAACACATTCGTATTGATTTTAAATAAAATGCCCAGCAAAGCTGGGCATTTTATTATTCGTTATAAGCGCTATTTAAAGTTACTCATCAACGAGTTGTTCACTTCGGTAAAAACCACTTGGCTCACTTAACAAACCAACAAGCTCAGGCATTATTGCATCCATTGTTTGCTTTAGCTTCCATGGAGGATTAATTACAATCATGCCCGATGCTGTCATACCGTGTACATCAGTATCGGCTTCAGTGCCTAATTCAAATAACTGAATGTTGCGCATTCCTGAATCAATTAAGCCCTGCTCCATATTATCAATGCGTTCTCTATCAACAACCGGATACCAAATCATGTAAGTACCTGTAGCAAAGCGCTGATGAGCTTTAACTAAGGTTTTTACAACCGTTTCGTAGTCATCTTTAATTTCGTATGGAGGATCAATTAATACACACGCTCTGCGAGATGCTGGTGGTAACAAACCAACTAAGCCTGCAAAACCATCCTCTCCACGTACACGAATAGATCGCTTACCTTGCATGTTTTCTTCAAGTAATAATAAATCGCGCGGGTGCAGTTCAAAAAACCAACCCTTATCTTGGCGGCGTAAGTAGTGCTCTGCAATTTTTGGTGAACCTGGATAAAACGCAAGTTCGTCAGTGTCGTTAAATGACTTAATTAATTCAATGTATTCATTAAGCTCAGCATGCTCACTTTTATGATGCCAAAGTTTTTCAATACCATCTTGATACTCTTGCGTTTTTTGCGCATCGGCAGCTGCAAGTTCAAAAAAGCCAGCACCTGAATGTGTGTCTATATAATCAAGCGGTTTATCTTTAATTGTTTGATAATTTAGCACTTGTGCCAGTACTAAGTGTTTAAGTACATCGGCAGGATTACCCGCATGAAATGAGTGTCTGTAACTAAGCATTATTTATTTTCGCCATACGCAATTTAATATCGTAAGTGAACCATAAGCACTAGGCTTTGGCAACTTACACCAAGATAAGAGAGTGTTTAAGTGAACCATTTCTGAATGAAAAAGCCCATATGCTGAATTATCCCTTAACGCAAAAGAAAAATCAGCTAAAACCACCGTAAATGCTGGCAAATCAACACACTTTGCTTTACATTTGCATGACATTAATTACAGTTATATGAGCGCCTTTATGAATAACACTACTCTTCAACAACTCGAACAACTGATCGATTCTTTAATCGAACGTAATAACCAATTACAAACAGATGTTGTTACTTTAAAAGAACAGAACACTAAACTAAGCGATGACAACGAATTGCTACAACTTGAAGCTTTAGAAAATGAAGAAAAGCAAAAAGATGCCAGCACTACTTTATCTGGTCTTCTTGATAAGTTACAAAGCGCACAACAGGCTAGCTAATGTCTGAGCTGCAAAACCAGCGGGTCACTGTTGAGTTGCTAGGTAAAGAGCAGCAATTTGCTTGCCCTGAAGGGCAGGAAGATGCATTAATAGCAGCAGCTAAAAATCTAAATGACTTAGTTGAGCAAATGAAGCAACGCTCAACCGTTAGAAACGATCAAAAAGCCCTACTAATGGCAGCATTAAACTTAAGCCACGAATTGCTAGAAGCAAAAACACAGGCTACAGTTGAGCAACAGCATCAAGACCAAATGATTGATAAACTCAGTCAGCATTTGGCAAATGACCCCAAACACCAAAAATAAAAAGCGCATACTGCGCTTTTTGTTTATTATTAAAGTAATTAAACATCAGCGTAGAGATAATAAATGAAGTTAAAACTTTCAAACATAGCCTCTTCATGTAAGCACTTACTATTAGCATGCACTTTATTATCAATAGTACCTAGCACCTATGCTGCCGTCACTTGGAATACAATAAACCCTCATATTCAGTTTTTAAAGCAACAAGACAAGCTTCGCTTTTACGACTCTAACCAAATGTTAATTGAAGGCGAGAAATGTGCCCTACTTGTTGATACGAGCGCCAATTTTGCTGCAGTTGAACAACTTGCTGAAGATTTAAAGAACCGCCTTAAAACACCCTTATGCTATTTAGTGGCTACCCACTACCATGACGATCACTTGCTAGGTATGGCGGTTATGCAAAATTTTTATCCTGATGCCAAGCTCATTGTTCATCAGCAGGTAAATAAAAATTTTAACCTTTATCAAACAGCATATACCGACAAGCTAGACACGTATGAAAAGAGCATTGAGCTGAGCTACCAACGATTAGCGAATGTGCCCAAAGAAGAGCAAGCTAAATGGCGAAATAAGTTAGAGCTTGCAAAAAAACGACTTTTTCGCTGGCAAGAATATCAACTTGGCGAACCAAAAATAATAATCGATAATCATAAAACTATCGACCTTGGTAGTTTTGAGATAACCATTGAGCCGCAGCAAGCCCATACTAACGGTGATTTAACTATTACTACTAATAATGGCAGTGTGCTGATTGGTGGCGATATCGTTGACTGGCTTCCTTACCCTGGACACGGTGAACTTAAAAGTTGGCAAACGTTGCTTAAGCAATATATTAACGACGAAAAGCTCACTATTATTTTACCTGGGCACGGCGGTACATTAACAAAAGAGCAGCTGAAACAGCCTCTATCATTTTTAACAGCCATAACAGAGCACGTTAAAAACAATAAAGATCAAAGTATTGAGCAGTTAATGCTGTCGTTTCCTGAATCAGTTATTGAGCCTTATAAACAAGAAGCGCTTAATATAAAATCGAGCAACTTCTTTTTACAAGCTGGCCTAAATCGCGCAAAAAGCGCAGAATAACTCAACACAACGGATTGTGTTAAAATAATAAAAGGAATTCACAAAAGTGATCACTATGCGCAGTTTGGTTTTATGTTGTTTGGGTATTTTGTTATTTGGTTGTCAATCAACGGAGCAAGAACCACAAGAAGCTCCACAAATATTTACTCATTTTGAGCCTGACTATACTTATGATATTGATGATGAAGTAGCTCAAACGCCCCAAGTTAGTGAGCACGTTACGCCACTTCAATTCAAAAAAACAATCGTAAAAAAGCGCCCACCAAAAACCACCGATCTGTGGGTGCATATAGCCAACAATCTACACTTTACGGTTTATCAAAATCGCGCGTTAAAAAAGCGTATCAGCTGGTACGCAAAGCAACCTAACTACTTACAAACTGTGAGTAAACGCGCAGCGCCTTACCTGTATCATATCGTAAAAAAAATTGAGCAAAAGCAACTACCTATGGAGCTCGCTTTACTACCATTTGTAGAAAGCGATTTTAGACCAACGATAGCCTCATCACAGCAAGCTGTTGGTGTTTGGCAGTTAGTTGGCGCAACAGCGCATCACTTTGGAGTTAAGTCAGACCAATGGTACGACGGTCGCCAAGACGTACTTGCTTCAACCGATGCTGCACTTGATTACTTAAGCTACTTACATAAACGCTTTGATGGTAATTGGCTACATGCTTTGGCTGCTTATAACAGTGGTGAGGGCCGCGTTAAACGCGCAATCGAAAAAAACAAAAAACGCGGTAAAAGCACCGATTACTGGTCACTCAGTCTGCCAAAAGAAACTGCCGACTACGTACCCAAGTTACTCGCTTTAAGCTATTTAGTTAAGCACCCACAAAAGGGCATTAAATGCCCAAAGCTTGCATATAAGCCATTTACAACACAGATGAATATAGGCCAGCAGTTCGACTTTTCAGTCATCGCTAAGCTCTCTGGTATAGGTTCAAAGCAGTTACACGCGATTAATCAGGGATATTTAAAAAATCAAAGCTCACCTAACGGGCCGCATACTTTACTGCTGCCTATAGGGCAAGAGGCCTTATTAAAAAGTCAGTTTTTTAAATCAAACTTTGCTGGAGAGTACATCGTTAAACAAAACGACACGCTTTACGGTATTGCTAGACGTTTTAGTATGTCGGTAAAAGCTTTAAAACAACTTAATAACAAAAATAATAATTTAATAGGCGTTGGAGAAAAGTTATTAGTTGGACAACCTAAAACCCTGCCAAGCACATTAACAGTTGATTACAAAATTAGCCCTTATTTAGAACACCAAGAGATTGCGATTCCCACCATTGAAATAGATTACGAAGTTAAGTCGGGCGATAGCCTTTGGAGTATAAGTCAGCTTTACGATGTACCCCATAGCGACTTGGCAAAATGGAACAAACTCTCTGCATCGAGCATTTTAAAGCCTGGTACTCAATTAGTACTGTTTATACCACAGGCTGAAAAGCAAAAAGCAGCCCCAACAAAAAAAGATTTTCTGCTAAATTTACAAAAAACACTAAATCAGCCACGTTAAGTTTATAAACAAGTATATTTCGCGTAAAATTGCGCCCTAACATAGTTATTATTTTAAGAGACAAGCATGCAAATTAGCAAAAATTCAGCAGTTGAATTTCATTACACCCTTAGCGAAGCGGGCGAGCAAATTGAAAGTAGCACAAACGAAGCGCCACTTACTTACATTCATGGCAGCGAAGGCATGCTTCCTGGTTTAGAAAAAGCACTTGAAGGCAAAGAAGCTGGCGAAAAATTTAGTGTAACTCTAGAGCCAAGTGAATCATACGGCGAGCGTGTTGATGACTTAATTCAGCGTATTCCGCTTAAGCATCTACAAGGCGATGTTAAAGTATGGAAACCTGGTATGACAGCAATGGTTAGCTCTAACCAAGGTCGTCATCAGGTTACTATTGTTAAGGTTGGTCGTTTTAACGCAGATTGTGATTTAAACCACCCATTTGCTGGTAAAACGCTAACGTTTGACGTTGAAGTTATATCGGTACGTGAAGCAACAAGTGAAGAAGTTTCTCACGGACATGTGCACGCTGAAGGCGGCTGTGGTCACTCTCACTAGTTAGCAATAAAGGAAGTAAGTATGTCTAAAGTTGCAGTCGTTACAGGTGGTACAAAAGGTATTGGCTTAGCCGTAGTTAAGCGTTTGCTAAACAATGGCTATGAAGTACATAACCTTGATATAGAGCTGAGCGAAATCGGTATATTTCATCAGTGTGATGTAAGTGATGTATCGGCGGTACAAAGCTGTATCAACGCTATCTGTGAACAAAGCAAACGTATTGATGTACTTGTTTCTAATGCTGGAAAACACTTAAGCGCAAATATAGAAAGCACCGACGAGCAAACTCTCGATGCACTTTTTGCGCTTAATGTTAAAGGCGCTTATGCCGCAATACAAAGCGTATTGCCAAGCATGAAAGCGCAAAATGGCGGCGCTATTATATTAGTCGCTTCCGATCAAGCAATTATAGGTAAGCAAAACTCTTTTGCGTATAACCTAACAAAACATGCCCTTGCCTCAATGGCTAAAACAACAGCGCTTGATTATGCGGGTTTTAATATTAGAGCAAATGCGGTATGCCCTGGCACAATAGAAACCCCGCTATTTCATAACGCGATAGATGCGTACTGCGCAAAAAGTGGCGCAAACAAAGCTGAAATAGTTGCCGAGGAAGCAAGTCTGCAACCGCTTAACCGATTAGGTCAAGCCGACGAGGTTGCCGCCCTTGTGAGCTTTTTAGCAAGCGACGATGCCAGCTTTATTACTGGCAGCCTACAAAGTATTGATGGTGGTTACACAGCGCAATGAATACTGCCCAATGAGTAATCTGCAATGAGCCTAAAAATTATTGACCCACACGTACACTTTTTTAATTTAGTAGAAGGTCAATACTCATGGCTACAAGGTGCTAACCCACCAGCGTGGCCTAACCTAGAAAAAATTAAACAACCAGTAAGTGCACAGCAACTTGTTAAAAGTACTGACTTTGAGCTAGTAGGGCTTGTTCATATAGAAGCCGGATTCGATAACACCTCCCCTATTAACGAGCTAAACTGGCTAGACTCGCATTTAAAAGGTATTCCATTTAAAGCCATTAGCTACAACCAAATTGACTCATCGGCTGATGAGTTTATAAACTCGTTAGAAGCTTTAGCCCATCTGAGTTTGTGTGGCATTAGAGATATAACCGAAGGTACTGACGCAAAGCGTTTATTAGATGCTAATAGCTTTAAAAACCTAACAACGTTATCAGATACCCGACTGCATTTTGAAGCTCAGTTTGATATTGAAAATAGCGAAATAACCAAACAAATAGCTTACTACGCTAAGCAGCTACCGCAACTTCAAATTATAATTAATCATGCAGGGTTGCCGAGTAATTTAAATGATTGGCGACAAGGTGTTGAGTTACTTGCTCAGCATGACAACATAGCAATTAAATTTTCTGGTTTTGAATTACTACAGCTCACCAGCGAGCAACAAGCAGCGTGTTTTAATTTTCTTTTTAATCACTTTGGACAGCAGCGCATTATGTTTGCTAGTAACTTCCCTGTGTGCCAAATAAATACAAGCTATAACACTCTATGGCACTGCCATAAGGCGTTATGCTCAAACGATAAGACATGGCATGACCTTAGCTATACAAACGCTAAGCACTACTACCAAGTGTAAGTAAAACTAGTTATATTAAACTCTCTTTTTATGATAATACGGCCAATTTATGAAAATGTACTTTTTACTAATCGTTGTATTTTCAGCGCTTCTTCTCAATGGCTGCATATCTCAAAATCCAGACCCGACACCTAAGCTGCAACATGCTCTACTGGCAAAGCCAAATAAAACAACGGTTAGCAAAGCAATTAAAACACTTGTACATATGCAAGAGACTCAATTAGCTGATGATGTATTTACTACCAGCAGCACAGTAACCCTTAGCAATGTAGATGGTAATAATATTATCGACACGCAAAGTCGCAATACACCCGATCAGTTTGAATTGATGATTAAAGGCAAGCAATGCTATATACGCCATCTCGATAGCAAAGCAACTATTGAACTTAAAGACGTGGAATGTAAAATCAACGAGTTATAACAAGCTTTACCTCCCGCCGAAAAAGTAAAAGCCGGTAAGTGACTATTCACTTACCGGCTTTTTAATGCATAACCTAAAGTTAGGTTAAAAGGCTATTATTTTATTTCTACGCGTTGAGAACGCATAACAATCTCATCGTTTAATTCAATACCTAACCCAGGCTCTTCTGACACTTCAAAGAAACCATTTTTAGGTTGTGGGTCTTGTAAACATAACTCGCGGTTCCACTTTTTAATCGCATAAGTGTGGTGCTCATGAATCAAAAAGTTAGGGATAGCCGTTTCTAAGTGCAGTGATGCTGCCGTTGCAACAGGCCCGCCACATACGTGAGCTTGAATACGCACATCAAAAATATCAGCGTAATCACACACTTTTTTGGTTTCGGTAAAACCACCACATAAACCAATATCAGGTTGTAGAACATCAATACTTTGATCTTCTAAGTACGGGCGCACACCCCAGCGATTATACAAACGTTCACCACCAGCAATTGGCACATTAACTTTATCTGCTACTTTTGCATGTAATGAATGGTTTAAATAGTTAACTGGCTCTTCAAAGTACATACAGTCAAATTCTTCTGCAATTTCACCCAACTGAATGGCGGTTGTAACACCCGGTAAACTGTGGCATTCGAAAATAATGTCTACTTCGTCGCCTACTGCTTCGCGAATAGCTTGCATACGCGCACGGTATAGCTTCATTTCAGTACGTGAGATTATTTTTGTACGGTCGTAATAAGTATTGCCGTCTTTATCGTACTGAATTGGATCTACTTTTACTGCATCGTAACCTTCGGCCATCGCCTTTAAAGCCGCTTCTGCATATTCTTGCGGCTGTACGAGCGCTTTAAATTCGCTATCCCAGTCGAACTGTAATTGCGAAGCGTAAGTGCGTAGTTTGTCGTTAACTTTACCGCCTAACAATTGATATACAGGTAAACCAAGCGCTTTACCTTTAATATCCCAAAGCGCGGTATCTATAGCACTCATGGCTGCGTATACAACAGGTCCGCCGCCTAAGCCCCAAAAGCTCTCACGTAGCATACGTGACCATAATTTTTCTGTTTGAAATGGGTCGTGACCAATTAAAAAGGCATCGGCCATTTCTTTAATCATTGCAGCAGCAGCACTATGGCCTAAATCGTAAGCAAGGCCTGCTTCGCCAACACCACTAATGCCTTCATCAGTATGAATACGTACAAACACAGGCGTCCAAGAAGGTCTATCAGGACAGTGAATATCAAATACTTCAACGCGATTTACTTTCATTAAAATTCCTTATTAACCGCTATGGGTTATTTTGCAAAACTAGGGTCAAGTCGATACGCTTTACGTAACATCGCAGGCCACGCAAGTTGCCCGCCAGTGCTGCCGCTGTGTACTACGTTTGCTTGATTATAAATATTGTCGATTATAGGTTGCGGTACTTCAATCACCTCTTGCAAGCTTGATTGTAGCGCTAATTGAATTTCACACGCTCGCTGTAAATCATAAAAGCGCATAAACGCATCGCCTACCGTTGGGCCTACCGTTAAGCCACCGTGGTTTACCAATAACATATGGTTAGTACTGCCCAAATCATCTTGCAGCACTTTTCGCTCGTCGTCGTTTACTGCAAGCCCTTCGTAGCCATGATAAGAAAGTGATGGCAGTGAAAACATTGAATATTGGCTAAGCGGTAATAAACCATTTTTTTGTGTAGCGACTGCGATTGTTTCTTTGGTATGAAGGTGAATAACACAATGAGCGTCTTCGCGTACCTCATGAATCGCACTGTGAATAGTAAAACCAGCAGGATTAATACTAAATGGCGTATCGTCAATAATGTTACCGTCTAAGTCGACCTTTACTAAATTAGACGCAGTTACTTCATCAAAGGTTAAACCAAAGGCATTCACTAAGTAATGATCGGTGCCAGGCAAACGTGCTGATAAATGCGTATAGATCAAATCCCCCCAACGAAAGTGCTCTACCAGTCTGTAACACGCAGCTAAATCAATACGCAGTTGCCACTCTTGTGCCGATACTTTATTTTTTAAATCGAGTTGGGGTAAATCAAACATAATAAGCCTTTTAAAAACGTACATTATTAACCTGTACGAACAGATGTTTAGAAGTCTAAAGCAGTCTCTATTTTATAGCAAACACCAAACAAAACAGCCACACTATTGTGTGGCTGTTTGTAAAACTAAAATACCAATTGTATTAAAATGGTATAACTGCGTAAATTATTTTACGTTAGCTAGGTAATCTGCAATTGCTTCAAACTCTTCATCAGTTACCGTTGCAACCATTGCTTTCATAGCCATGGTCATACCGTTATTACGTGCACCTGACTTAATATCTTTCATTTGCGCTACTAAATAATCTTTGTTTTGACCGTTTAGTTTAGGGTACATACCCATAATTGGTGCTTTACCTTCAGCGCCATGACAAGTTTGACAATTTTTAGCGGTATAGAGTGCAGCGCCATCGGCAGCAGCTGCATTAAACGAGAAGCTTGCGGCTAAAGTAATGCCCGCGCCTAATAGTAGTGTTTTCATCTTGCTCATTGTATTTACTCTTCTTTTTTGACGGTTAGAAAAACTGTTCTATTGATTGTAGTAAACAATCAAATAAAAAGCATACGTACGAAACGACGCTAGACGATCAACTTAACCAAAAACCGCTAACTCGTTTCTGTCTCACTTTTATATACTTTAGCAAATAAAAATGAGCTTACCCTTAATGGACTATTACCACACTATATCATCTGGTACTTCAAAGTCTGCGTACGGGTCATCTTCATCTTTTGGTTTGTTTTCTGGCTCTACATGAAAAACAATATACTTTTCGTCAACTTCAGCCACTTTGCGTGCTGGTTCGTCGTCTAATACGTAAAATTGCCCTTCTAGTACACAAATAGCTAAACGACCGCCCGATAACGCTTTTTGCGTTTTCTCGTTTACGTCGATATTTTTTACTTTATTTTGATAAGTAAAATTAAATGTGCGCTCACCACGAATAGCGTCTTGGTTGTGGTGCTCTAAAATTTGTTTAACACGCGCTTCTTGCTCGCGCTGCTTTAAGCTTACTTGGCGTGTTTGGTTAAGCTCTTCAGCTTTTTTTTGCTGCTCTAGCTTGGTTTGTTGAATATGCTTTTGCAGATCACTTGGGTTGCTAGTAGCCCCTTTCTTTTGCTTTTTTTGTTGCTTACGCTTTTCTGATTTAGCAACTTTAGCATTATGCGATGTTGTTAATCCTGCTTGAAGCAATTGGTCTTGTAATGAACCCATGGCTTTGTTCCACTAAAAACTAATATTATCGCTATTTTAATCACCAACGAGTTCAAATAACAGCGCTATCGACATTAATCTAGCAAACTAGTTAAAACAAACCATGATATAGCGCAATGACTATGGTTTTAATTATGAATTAAAAACAATTTTTAATACAATGCCACGCAACCAATCAGCAAATGCACAAGCCATATAATGCGTTTACCTCATCTACTCGTTTGCTCGGTATTTATATTTTTTGTGCTTTATGCACCGCAACCCCTACTTAGCCTTTTTGCGAGCGAATTTAATGTAGCACCTGCGGTAGCTGGCAGCTTAATGACTGCAACTATGCTGCCCTTAGCCATTGCCCCGCTCGTTTATGGTTTATTTTTAGCAAAAATAAATCCATTACTTATATTACGTATTGCAATGGTGCTTTTAGGCCTTAGCTGCTTACTTTTTATTTATGTACCTAGCTTTGAGCTTTTATTATTAGTCAGATTTTTACAAGGTCTAACGCTCCCCGCAGCTTTAACAGCAATGACTAGCTATATAGGTATGAGTTATAGCGCTGATACACTTCAAAAAAACATGACCCTATATATTGGTAGCAGTATAGTTGGTGGTTACTTTGGTCGTGTGCTCGCAGCTTTGTTTAGCGACTTATGGAATTGGCAAAGCTTTTATTACGTAATTGCTTTTATACTTATTTTTTTAGCTTTAACAATCAAACATTCTCAATTTTCGAACCCAGCAACAAAGTCTCAGCTTTCACCACTGGACTACATTAAACAGCTTAAAGAAGGGGCTATCCTTAAAGTGTACGGTGCCGTTTTTTGTATGTTTTTTTGCTTTGCTGCACTACTTAATTACTTACCGTTTATATTACAAAACACGTTTTTAATTACCAATACTCGTGACATAGGTTTAGTTTACAGTGGTTATTTAGTTGGTGCCCTCGCCTCGATTGCTGCACCTTGGTTACTTAAAAAAGTCCCTTCGCCTTGGCATTTATTAACTGCGGTATTTAGTTTTTATAGTGTGAGTATTATTTTATTAATGAGCCACCAGCTTAGCTTATTTTTAATCGCATTTACTTTGTTTTGTGGCGCTATGTTTGTGATTCACTCAACTGCCGCACCGCTCGTTAATAAAATAAGTAAAGCCCCGCCAAGCGTAACCAATGGCGGATATGTATCGTTTTATTACAGTGGTGGGGCATTGGGGTCGTTATTACCCGGTGTGGTATACCAACATCATGGGCAAACAGCGTTTATGTTTACGCTGCTCGCGGTTTGCTTATGCGGTTTATCGTTAATTATGTGGGCTTATTTTGAGGGTAAAAATACAACGCGCGGTTGATGCTTTGTGTGATTAAAAAATGTTTCTAAATCAGCTTTACTAAGCAACCATGTTTGGGTGTTTTCAAACGGATGACAATGAAACAAATTACCACCCCAAATATCTTGATCGACCCATAAGCTCACTTCGTTTTGCTTATCATTTAAAAGAGCCAACATAGATACACACCCATGAGCCACTTTTAAATACGTTGCTAAGCGTTCACTCGATGCAAACCCTAAACGCGAAAGCCCTTGTTGCTTTGATAGTGCCTTTAAATCGAGTTGCTTATTGTGCGCTGTAATAACTAAAAAGTGTCGCTTGCCTTCGTTATCGCGTAAAAATAGGTTTTTAAGACGAGTACCTGGGCGCTCAATCATAAACTCATCAGCCGCTAAGCTAGTATGTAGTGGCGGATGTTCTATTGCATCGTAAGTAATATTTAGGTCCACTAAAAGCTCTGCTAACTTAGTTTTATCAGCCAACATATTACAAGCAACGTCCTCTTAGCTGTACGCTCAAATCTCGCCATAAAACATCATTAACTTCATGTTTGTTATCGCAATACTCACGCTCTTTTAGCTCTTGGTTCAATAATTCAACTGCTTGATCTTCTAGCTGCAACTTCAGAATGCTCGACTCTTCAAAATGCTCTTTCTCTATATACTGCTTAACCTCACCACGGCTTGGTCTATTGTTAGGACCACGGTCTAGGTTAAAGTTTTCACGATGCTTAGCTTTTACCGAAACAACATAAGCAAAAAGCTTATTGCCTTGCTCATCTTGCTTTTCGTGAAACTGTTTATTATTTATTTCAAAAGGCGGCTCATCATTTGAGGCACAGCCAGCGAGTAAAACCATAAGCGCTAGAACACATTTTTTCATTGTTTTTTATCGTTTTAGTTTTGAATTAAGCCGAGTCTAACAAAAATTGACGTAAACAGTGAAAATTTACGAAAAAATACTTGACCAAATTTATAAAAAAACTTAAAGTTCGTCCCGCTTGGAACTCAGCAGTCAAGCAGTTACATTATATGTAATTTAGGAATGTGGGGCTATAGCTCAGCTGGGAGAGCGCCTGCCTTGCACGCAGGAGGTCAGCAGTTCGATCCTGCTTAGCTCCACCACTTTCCTACTCCTTTTCAAATTCGCTCTACTCTTCTATTTTTCCATTGTTTTTATTATTTTTTGACACCCTACTATTCTAGTTTTTCATTTTATATAATTTTAAATTTATCCATTCAACTTGTGTCTTTACAAGTTCTTAGCTATACATAATGTCACACATTAGTACTTTAGGCTTAACATGGACATACCTAAGCGTTCAACGCTAAAAAAGCTAGCTGCAATAGGTTTAACAGCTGGTGCAATAACACATGCGCCTTATGTTTTTGCCCGAAAAAAAGTCACATTAAGAGTACTTGGTACGCATGTAACACTCCAAGAGGCTATCCGCAAACAAGCGATGAGTGACTTGGGTATTAATATAGAATTTACTCCCGCAGGCAGCGCTGCTGTTTTGCAAAAGGCATCAATGGACCCTAGCTCCTTTGATTTATACGAACAATGGTCAAACAGCATTAATGTGCTTTGGGATGCAGGTTCTATACAGCCAATAGAAAAAAAACGACTCACCTACTTTAACGAGATAAATCCACTTACTAAAACGGGAAAACTAACCGAAACTGCAAGTATTGGTGCAGGTGATGCTCCCTATAAATTATTAAATGTTCAACCCGATGGCACATTAAGCTCACAAGAAAGCGATCATATTAGCTTTTTACCTTATGTGCATAATGTTGACTCTTTTGGTTACAACACCGATTTTATTAAGCCCGGTATAGCATACGAAACCGAAAGCTGGAGTTGGCTGCTTGATGACGAGAACAGAGGTAAAGTAGCTATCGTAAATGCGCCTACCATTGGACTATTTGACCTAGCCCTAGCAGCGCAAAGTAAAGGGCTTATAAAATTTAAAAATATAGGTGCGATGACTCGCCCAGAACTTGATAGATTGTTTAGTATATTACTCGACTTTAAACGCCAAGGTCACTTTAGTGGCTATTGGAACTCGGTTCCTGAGTCGATTGAATTTATGAAAAGTAAGCGAGCCCATATAGAAAGTATGTTTTCGCCTGCCGTCTCTGCGTTAAACAGCCAAAATATTAATATTCGTTTTGCCGCGCCAAAAGAAGGCTACCGAGGCTGGCATGGTGTTATGTGTTTATCGTCACAAACACAAAGTAGCGTAAAAGATGCAGCTTACGATTATATGAATTGGTGGCTTTCAGGCTGGCCTGGTGCATTTATTGCTCGCCAAGGTTATTACATTAGTAACCCACAACGCTCTAAACTACTCTTATCGCCGGCCGAATGGGATTACTGGTACGGTGGAAAAGCAACAAACATAGACTTATTAAATACAAATGGCGACGTAGCTATTAAAGCTGGTGCGCAACGTAATGGTGGTAGTTACTATAAACGCTTTAGCAATGTAGCAGTATGGAATACTGTTATGCCAACCTATGACTACAGTCTACAAAAATGGTATGAGTTGATTAGCCGATAATGATAATAAATTCAATTAAATCAAAAATAATATTAGCTTTGTGTTCGCTGATTGGATTACTTCTTTTACAAAGCTATTTGTTTAACTATTCGCAAACGTCCTTACTTAACTTGCAAAAGTCGCAGCATAACGCGCTTATTCAAAGTGAAGCTGTGAATCACTTAGAAAACGATATTATTTCCCTGCAAGGGCATGCAGTTTCATTTATTGACAATGCAAATGAAAATACGATTACCAAATTTAATTTTTATTTAAATAAGGCAAATCTAAATCTCGAGCAGCTAAAAACAAACATTCAAAACCAGACCCCTGAGTATCAAAACTCACTAATACGCCTTGGCGAGTATCTAAATAATTACCAAGATACATTTGGCCAAGTTGTCGTAAACAGACAAAAACGCGAACACCTTTACACTACTCAGTTCAAACAGCCTATTGATGACCTACAGGTAACAATTAGTGATTTAGAAGGGTCTTCAAACAATGATAATAAAGTTATTTTTAACGATGTTTTACTCACAATAAGTAATTTAAAACACGCAATTATAAGCTATCTCTATAAACCTAATTTTGATGAAGCACAAAATGTAAAACAAAACTTAAATCACTTACATAAAAAACTAACGAGCACCTCTGTAATAAATGAATCCCTCTCCAATAAAACAACAAGCTTAAAACAAGCTTATAACCAACTTGTATTACTCACCCGTAGCTACACTTTTTCTGTAAATGTAGTGCTTACAGGCATAGAAAACGAATTGCTGTATTTAACTAATGAAATTAAAAACATAGAAAAAAATAAACTAATCAAAACAGAAGAGCTACTAAGTAGCCACTTAACAAAAAATACGGAACAGGCAAATATATTTGCCGTTTTAATTATGTTAATCATTTTATTTTTAAGCTATTTTATTTTTAGATCGGTTATAAAACCAATTACTCAGCTCACTTTATTACTTAAAGATATGAATAGCGAAAAGCCAGTAACTATTTCAAATAACAGCCAAAATCAAACTGAAATAGCGTCGGTAATAAAAGCAGCTAATGCTTTATATTTAAAAAATAAGCAAACCAAAGAGCTACTCAACGAAACCCGCGTATTAAATTCCCAAATGGAAGCAATGAATGCCGACCTGACGAGTGCTATGGAGCAAACTGATAAAGCCAATAAAACAAAAATAGATTTTGTAGCCAATATGAGTCATGAACTTCGCACCCCAATGAATGGCATATTAGGTATGTTGCAACTCTTACAAAGCAGTGAGCTTCCCTCAAGGCAAAAACACTACGCAGATAAAGCTTTTTCAAGTGCTCAAAATTTATTGCAGATTTTAAATAATATTCTGGATTTTTCTAAACTAGAATCGGAAAAAGTTCAGTTAGAGCAAATCCCTTTTACCTTACATACTATAGTTTCTAACGTTCAAAATTTATTCTCAACAAATGCTAAGCAAAAAGGCTTGTTATTAAACTTTACTTTACACGTTGATGCAGGGCTTGAACTTATTGGCGACCCAATGCACTTAAGTCAAATAATAAATAACTGTGTAGGTAACGCAATTAAGTTTACTGAGCATGGTGAAATATCATTAATTATAGAAGCGACATCTCAACATGAAAAAACAATAAACCTTCGCTTTAGTATAAAAGACACGGGTATTGGGATGACTGAAGAGCAATCAAAAATTATATTCCAGTCTTTCTCGCAAGGTGATTCAAGCACAACAAGAAAGTATGGTGGGACTGGTTTAGGACTCACTATAAGCAAACAATTAACTAAATTGCTAGGCGGAGATATACAAGTAAGGAGCACTATTAATCAAGGTAGCGAGTTTTTCTTTACTCTACCCTTTACTTTATCTGAACAACAAAAGCTTAAAAAACACGCCTTATTAATTAGCCCTGATAATGACCAAATTAAAAAATTAATGGACTTACTAAGTGATATAAATATAACGACAGAAACAACACAAGAACCATTAAGGGCCATTGCAAAAATGTCTCAGCCTAGTAGCCCATTTAGTATTGTAATAATGTCGATAGAAAAAAAAGAGCTCAACGATAACTTTATTTTACAACAACTGTACGCTCAAAATAAAAACGTTAATGAAAAATTGACACTGATTTTATTAATTACCGATGAAGAGTCTCCTGAGCCAATTGCAAAAAATGAAAATATAGACATTATAATTATTGGTAATAAAAATAGTGAAGTTGAAATTTTAAGAAAGCTTTCACCAAATAATTTTAAAGAAAAGCAATTAAAGCCTCGCCCTAAATTCTCGGGTTTTAATGCATTAGTTGTTGATGATAATAGAATTAACCAAGAAATAGCCTCCGCCCTTTTAGCAAGATTAGATATGACCGTGATCATTGCTGATAATGGACATGATGCATTAGATAAAGTAGAGATAAATGACATCGATATTATTTTTATGGATGTTCAAATGCCAGTTATGGATGGGCTTGAAGCAACAAGCATATTAAGAGAGCGAGGCTACAAAACCCCCATAATTGCCATTACGGCAGCCGCAGATCCTAATGATAAAAAAGCAGCGTTTAGAGCGGGTATGGATGACTTTTTAGTAAAACCGATTATTTTTGATGCGCTTTACGAAAGTATAGAAAAGCATCTGCAAAGTAGCGAATCTCTGAGCACTATAAACCTGCCTTTAGCAAAAGAAAACCTAGAAAACAATGACGAATTGTTAGCTAAATTATTTACTCAGTTTGTCAACGATTACAATGACTTTTCGATTAAAGCTGATATATTAATCAAAAATGGAGAGTTAGAAAGCTTAATTCGACTAGTACATACACTCAAAGGCTTGGCCGGCACATTAGGCTTTGAGCTACTGCAACAAAGTGCGCAAAGTGTTGAGAAAAGCTTAATAGATAAGAAAAGTATTAATTTATCTCATTTTAATGAGCAATTAATACTTACACTTTTTGCTGTAAAACAATTTTTGATAGCTTACAGCTTTAAAAAAGAACATATACAGCAACATGAACTAGAAAACGAAGACTCGGTTATTGATAATATATACTCATTAGCATTAACGGCTCGCCCCGTACCTAGCAGTTTGATTAGACAGCTAGAAATGAATCAATATGAGAGAGGCCACTCTCTATTTAAGCTCAAAGAAGCAATTGATCATTTTAACTACGCGTTAGTAATTGAGCTTATTGATAAGTATAGAAACGATAATAAAAATTAGGCATAACCACTAACCTGAACTAGATTTAATATTGTAAAGAACGCAGAGAAGGACAGATAGTGCATTCAAATTACCTCGCAAACAGTAATGGATTAACCACAGAACAAAAGCATAAACCTTTAATTCTTATTGTTGATGACGAACCTAGTAATTTACACGTATTAGTAGAAGGACTTTTAACTGACTACGATGTACGTATTTCTACTAGTGGTGAGCAGGCTTTGATCTTTATTGAGTCAACTAGGCCTGACTTGATTTTATTAGACATAATGATGCCCGGCATGGACGGCTACGAAGTATGTAATATACTCAAAGCGAAACAAAATACCAAAGGCATCCCCGTCATATTTGTAACTGCGCTTACCGAGGAAGAGTCTGAAGAAAAAGGCTTTGCTATGGGCGCAATTGACTACATACACAAACCTTACAAGCTAGCGCTCGTTAGAGCACGCATTCGCACTCATATTACCGCTCAAGGCATGCTAGATAGGCTTATAGAAAAAAACTTTGACCTGCACGACAAACTACTTGAAATAGAATCACTAATACAAGAGCTAAGCCAGCGAGAAGAAGAATTAAAAGAACTCTCCTCAAAACAAAAGTTATTTTATCAAGCCCTAACGGGAACTGCCGATGGTGTTGTTATTACCGATAGTAACGGAAAAATCATTGCCGTAAATCCTTCATTTTGCCGGATTACAGGTTACTCTGAATCTGACTCACTACAAATGCAGTTGCACGATATTAAACAAAATAACCACCCTAGTATTAGCTTTGATCAAGTATGGCATCATGCAAACCAAGCAGGATATTGGAGTGGAGAGCTAGTAACCAGACGAAAAAATGGCGAGCTTTATCCTGAGTTATTAACTCTTAGTATGGTAAGAGGCGAGCAAGATACCAACGTGCACTATATTGGTGTATTTAGTGATATTTCTAGCGTTAAGATAACGCAAGAAAGAATTCACTACCTCACATGGCATGATGAACTTACAGGTTTGCCCAACCGAAATGGTTTTTTAAAGCAGTTAGAGCAGCAACTTCAGGTTTGTAGTACCGAAAATAGTTATGCCTATATTTATATTATTGACATAGACAGCTTCCACTCAATAAATGATGGATTAGGCCTACTCGCTGGCGATAACATTTTAAAAGAATTAACTAAACGAATTCATTCTAAGGTGAATAAAAAAGATGTTATTGCTCGCTTAGGCAGTGATGAATTTGCAGTACTGTGTACAGTTGAAAAAGGCGTTGGCAGGATCAGAGCCCAAGCTATGGCTGAAAATAAAGCCCAAGAACTGATCATAAGTGTAAACCACCCCTTTGTCGTTGATGAACAAGACGTTAGCTTAACAGTAAGTATTGGCACGTATATTTTTCCTCGAGAAGATCAGTGGGAAAGCGCTATAGAAACAATCCGTAACTGTGAGGCAGCTTGTTACAAAGCAAAAGAAAAAGGCGGCAATAGAGTTACCTTTTTTGATACTTCGTTTGGCGAGCAAGCAAAACGCCGTTTTGAAATAGAGCAAGATTTACGTAAAGCAATCTCAAATAATGAGTTATCCCTATATTTACAATCCCAATTTGACCGAAGCCAAACCCTTAAAGGGGCTGAGGTTTTATTAAGATGGGAGCATCCTCAAAAAGGCTTCATTAGCCCTGGTGAGTTTATATCTATAGCCGAAGAGTCAGATATAATTTATGACTTAGATTGCTGGGTAACTTCAAATGCACTTGAAATATTAACGCAACTTAGTAAAACTCACCCTGAGTTAAACCTATCAATTAATGTAAGTGGCAGGCACTTTCATGAAGCGCGCTTTTTAAGCTTTATTAGCCAACAAATAAAGCAACATAGCATTAATCCTCAGCAACTCACTATTGAGATAATTGAAGGTACATTGCTTAATCACATGGAAGCGGCTATTGAGGCTGTTCACTTTCTCAAGAAGCTAGGTATTAGGGTATCAATTGATGACTTTGGTACTGGATATTCGAGTTTAACTTATCTTAAACAATTACCCATACAAGAACTAAAAATTGACCGTTCTTTTGTATTGGAAGCACCGACTGATAATAACGATAAGCTAATTATTGATATGATTGTAAGCTTAGGCCGTTTATTTGAACTCGAGATAGTTGCTGAAGGTGTAGAGAACCAGTCCCACTTTGATTTATTGCAAGAATATCCAGAAGTTATTCTTCAAGGCTATTATTTACACAGGCCTGAACCTGCAAGCGACTGGCTTGAAAAACTAAATTAATTACAGAGTAGTCTGAAAAAACAAAAAAGCCGAGTATTTCCATACTCGGCTTTTTAATGAAATTAAGCTTTAGCGGTTACTCGCGAACTTGGCCTTCACCATTCACTAAGTACTTCTCAGTAGTCAGTGACTCAAGTCCCATAGGGCCGTATGCATGAAGCTTAGAAGTTGCTATACCAATCTCTGCGCCTAGACCCAGCTGTGAGCCATCAGAAAAGCGAGATGATGTATTAACCATAACTACAGAAGCATCAACACTACGCTGGAATAGCTCTGCAGCGGCTGCGTTTTTAGTACAAATTACTTCAGTGTGGTTTGAACCAAACTGTGCAATGTGTTCAACCGCTGCCGTAAAGTTTGGTACAACGCGAATAGCGATTTCTAGGTCTAGATATTCTTCACCAAATTCGTTATCGGCTAACACAGTTGCATTATCAAAGTATTTAGCTGCAAAGCTGTCAGCATTTATTTTTACACCTTCTTGGCGTAATACAACTGCGCACAGATTTAAAAACTCATCTGCAACATCTTGATGAACTACTAAGCCCTCAAGTGCATTACAAACACCGGTACGCTGCGTTTTACCGTTAAGTAGTAAGTTAAGCGCAATTTCTAGGTCTGCATCTTTATCTACATATAGATGACAAACGCCTTTGTAATGCTGAATTACTGGGATCGTACTGTTTTCAGTAACAAAGTTAATTAAGCCTTCACCGCCACGTGGAATTATTAAGTCAATGCTTTCACGTTGCTGCATTAATTCCATTAATAGTGCACGATCTGGATCTGGAATCACTGAAATAAGTGATACTGGTAAGTTATGCTTTTCAAGTACGCTGTGCATTACACTTGCGATAGCTTGCGAACTTTTAAGTGCTTCTTTACCGCCACGTAAAATTACGCCATTACCTGATTTAAAACATAATGCGCCAGCGTCTGCTGTTACATTTGGGCGTGCTTCGTAAATCATACATACAACGCCAAGAGGTACGCGCATTTTACGAATTTTAATGCCATTTGGACGCTCTGTAATATCACGTAGCTGACCAACAGGATCGTCCAGGCTTACGATTACTTCAATACCTTCTGCCATTGCTTCAATACGCTCATCGTTTAGCGTTAAGCGGTCGATCATTGAGGCTGCTAAGTTATTGTCGCGTGCTGCGCTTAGGTCACTTTCGTTTTCTTTGATTATAAATGCTTTTTGCTCTCTTAATGCCGCTGCCATTTCAACTAGTACTTGATTTTTAGTCTCGGTATCGAGTAAAGCAAGTGTATGGGCAGCTTTAGCTGTCTGGCGTGAAATGTCCGTAATTAAACTCATGACTTCTCCAATAATGCGATATGTTTTTCAGATATAACTGGTCCAATTGAATCCTGCATTTTTTCGCTGAATTCACTCTGTTCGTTGTCTGCAATAAAGTTTAACAAACAGCTACTATAATTTGCGGTCGCTTTAGCTAAACGCGTACCGTCTTCACTACGTACTAAAATGGTATCACCAACAGCAAATTCACCATGGACTTCCATGATTTCATCACCGCGAATACATCCACTTTCACCTTCAAGGGATTCATCAAATGATCCATCAACAACAACTTCACCTTGCTCATTTGCTGTATGTGTCATCCAATGTACAGAATCTTGCATCGGCTTTTCGTACGGTAAAAATACGCTACCAGGATTTTCCCCAGCTAGCAGTTTCGTAAATGTTTCTTCTTTAAAGCCGTTTATAATATAAGTCGCGATACCATGTGACGTTGCTTTTTCTGCCGCTTCTATTTTGGTTTTCATGCCACCAGTACCAACAGCACTTGTAGCACATCCTGCCATAGCATAAATAGATTCATCAATTGATTTTATTTCAGGCAGTAACACCGCATCATCATGTAAGTTAGGGTTTTTATCATATAACCCATCAACGTCTGAGAATATTAATAAAGCATCGGCATCGGCTGCTGCTGCGACCATTGCTGATAAGTTGTCGTTATCACCCACTCTTAAGTCGTCGGTAGTTACAGCATCATTTTCATTAATGATAGGAAAAACACCATGCTCAAGCAAAGTAAACACTGTTTCGCGAATACTTTGGTAACGCTCGCGGTCACGTAAATCGCCGTGCGTTAATAATAGTTGCGCAGATGGAAAGTCAAAAAAGCGGTCCCACATGGCGATCATTTCTGTTTGGCCTGCTGCTGCCATTGCTTTTTTCATCACCACAGAGCGAGGTTTGTCTGATGGGAATAAATGCGCTCCAGCCGCTACAGAACCCGATGATACTAAAATCACCTCGATTCCACGGGCACGACAACGAACAATGAACTGTGCGATGGTTAATATGTAACGCGAACGGCAGCCATCTTGATCTGGTGCAATTAATGCACTACCTACTTTAAGTACGATACGTCGCCAATTTAACTTTTGCATAAATGCTCAACTTTCCATTTTATCTGCGCTCATCTTAATTAGACGAGCTAAAACTAAGTAGCTAGGTTTAAAACATAGCTTCGAATTTTTCTTTTCATTTAGGCAACACTTTTTTACACACACGCAAAAACCATATCTAAAACAAGAAGCTTAGATTTGAGGTTAAGTAAAAGTAGCAACAACCCAATAATATTGAGCAGCACTAATCAAAAAATTTAAAAGTGTTGTTTATGCATCGCTGTAAAAAGCTGTGTGTGGCTTTTTTATTAACAACATACATAGAGCCTCTAAAGTCTGATACACCAACAGATAGGGTGAAGACCAAAGGACCGAGATTTAACCGCCACGATGGGGGGCTAAATATTGAAAGTAATAGTTCAACTCAAACCTTTATTTACTTAAATAATTAAATAAACTTGTTTGGCAAAACCATACCAAGAATTCGGCAAATGATATTTTGTAATGCTCTAATACTAGAAACATCACTAAACATGATTATAAAGATTAAAAATGACGTTAGGATTAACAAGCCTGTTTTATCTTCAATAAACTTCGTTAGATGACTAATTATTAGAACACGAAGTATAATACACCAAATACCCCTTTAAAATCAAGGTTAAAATTCGAACTAAGTTAATACGAAACACTCATACCCTTTATATTGTTATTAAAATTCAATAAATTAAACAATTAATACACTTTAAAATAAGGTGGCTAAGTTCTCGCTAAATAATTTAAGCCTACTAATCTTTTATAAGCAGCTAAAATTGATTAGTAATATTTCAGTTTCCGGTGTATACCCCTGTATTAATAATTAACAAAAGTTATACTTTCTAAACATATCGTCATAAATAAGGAATTCTTAATCTATGTCAGCAATTTACATAGCCGGTATCGCACTTTGCTCTGTGCTTGCCCAATGGGTCGCGTGGGCTTTTAGAGTACCCGCTATTCTTTTTTTATTGCTTACTGGTCTTTTACTTGGACCATTTAGTGGTGTTTTAGACCCTGATGCACTTTTAGGTGATTTACTGTTTCCAGTAGTATCACTAAGCGTTGCCATCATTTTATTTGAAGGTTCCTTAACTCTGCATTTCAGAGAATTAAAAGGGATAGGAAAAGTTGTAAGGAATCTCTGCTCAATCGGTATGCTTACTACCTGCATTATTATTAGCTTAAGCGCCTACTGGTTGCTTGAGCTCAATTGGCGTGTTGCTGCGGTACTAGGCGCAGTACTCGTTGTTACTGGCCCTACCGTTATAGCACCGCTATTAAACTCAATGCGTCCAACACAAGACATAGACCGCATACTTCGCTGGGAAGGTATTGTAATAGACCCAATTGGCGCATTATTTGCTGTATTGGTATTTGAAGCTGTAATGCTTGTAGGCCAAGGCGAAGTATTTAGTCATACTATTATTGCTTTAGTTAAAACCCTGGGTGTTGGTTTAAGTATTGGTGTTGCTGCAGGTTGGCTAACAACCCTATTAATGCGTCGCGAGTGGCTGCCATTTGAATTACATAAGTTTGGAATTTTAGCACTAGTCCTTATTAGTTTTTCTGTATCAAACTATTTAAGCCATGAATCAGGCTTATTAGCAGTAACTGTATTTGGTATTTGGCTTGCGAACCAAGACGATTTAGAAATAGATTCTGTACTTGAGTTTAAAGAAGACTTGTCGATGATATTAATATCAACGCTGTTTATTTTACTTGCAGCACGTTTACAGCTTTCTGATTTGATGATGCTCGACAGCGATGTATTTATATTTTTAGCTATTGTGCTTTTTGTTGCACGCCCACTGTGTATTGCTATTTCGACCTTTGGTACTGACTTACCAATGAAGTCTCGCTTGGTACTTGCCTGGATTGCTCCACGCGGTATAGTTGCCGCAGCCGTTGGGTCGGTATTTGCACTAAGTATGATGGAAGCTGGCGTTGCTGATGCTGAAAAGATGGTGCCACTTATATTTACGGTGATCATCATTACGGTTGTGCTGCAAAGCTTAACAGCCATCCCTGTTGCCAAGCTATTAGGTGTACGCCAACCATCGCCAAACACAATATTAATTATTGGTGCAAACCATGTATCGCGTGCAATTGGACGTGGCTTACAAGAGCAGAATATTCCGGTTCACCTTTCAGATCCTGCATGGGAAAACTGCAGAATGGCACGTATGGATGGCTTAGCTTGTTATTATGGTAACCCGCAATCAGAGCATGCTGAACGCTACTTACCTCTAACAACTATTCGCAGTGTCTTAGCGCTATCGCCAAACCGTCATCATAATGCGCTAGGCGTTCAATACTTTTCGCATTTACTTAATGAAAAAAATGTATTTTCGCTTCGCTCATCAACGTCGCATGCTAAAGCAAATAAAGACAGTGCAACGTTTTTATCTAGACAAATATTGTTTGGCGACGAAGGCTCATACGCACGTTTGAGCAGTATCATAGCTAAAGGCGGTAAGGTTAGTTCAACACGTATCTCGGATGAGTTTAGCTGGGAGCAATACCTAGAAATGAACCCTGAGGCTATCCCTTTGTTTATTCTTAAAGGTGATAAAGACAGCGACGACGATACGCCAATTAAGCTAAGACCGTTTACAATCAACATGGAAAAACCGCCGCAAGAAGGCGAGCGTGTTGTTGCATTACAGCCGCCTAAAATGTCGGTCTTAAAAGACCCGCAAACAAAGGCTAAAGAAGAAAGTTAAACACTTTTATTACCTGTAAAAACTGAAAAACCCTAACTTAAAAAGTTAGGGTTTTGTTTTTTAAGAGCCATTAAATAGGAAGGCGAGCTCGCGCAACCACACTATCTGGCATTTTTTGCGCTAACTTAGTCAGCGCTCGCTCAATTTTTTTATGAGTCGCTTTATCTGCGACCATAGAATTAAATAGCCAACGGTATGCATCTTCAAAATCACGCGGGCTGCCATAGCCATCATTAAATAATTTAACCAAACGTAGTTGTGCTTTTAAATTGCCTTGCGACGACGCTTCACGCAAATACGTAATTGCCATTGCTTTATCTTGCTGAACTAAACGCCCGGTGTCGTAGTAACGCCCTAACTGCTCTAGCGCTGCCTCTAAGCCTTGTTCAGCCGCTTTTCGCATGTAATACACACCTAACTCTACATTACGATCCACGCACACGTTATAAGCCAGCATATCGCCGTATAAAAATTGATAAGACGGCAATGCCATTTTATTGGCTCGTGCTTCTATATCTTGCACTAACTGGCAATCATCTGCCTTCACCCGCGCTAAATGCGTATTTTTATTTATTAACGCAATTAGCTCAGATTCTGTATACAGCGGTACAGCAGCAGGGCTTTCTGTAGCTAAGCTGTTGGTTGCTATAAATAAAGACAGCGGAATTAATGAAAGCCTTAATACGCAATTACGGTAAAATAAACGCATGCTCACCACTTATAAAAATAAACTTATTAAAATATATACAAAGATCGTTCCAAGGTGAATTTTAGATACAAAAAAAGCTGCACTAGGCAGCTTTTTTTAATCTAATGGTAATTACGCAAACGGGTTGCGAAGTACCATAGTTTCTACGCGGTCTGGACCTGTAGAAATAATATCAATTGGAACACCCGTAATTTCTTCAATACGCTTGATGTAGTCAATCGCAGCTTTTGGTAAACCGTCAAGACTCGTTACACCAACAGTGTTTTCTGACCAACCTGGCATTTCTTCGTATACTGGCGTTACTTTATCGTAACCTTCAGCTGCTAATGGTGTTACGTTAGTAACTGTGCCATCTTCAAGCTTGTAACCAATACAGATTTTAAGCGTTTCTAAGCCGTCTAAAACATCAAGCTTAGTTAAACAAAAACCTGAAATACTGTTGATTTGAACCGCACGGCGCATAGCCACTGCATCTAACCAACCAGTACGACGAAGTCGACCTGTTGTAGCGCCAAACTCATGGCCTTTATCACCTAAGTGCTTACCAACTGGATCTTGTTTCTCAAGACCGTCGTAAAGCTCTGTAGGGAAAGGACCTGAACCAACACGTGTAGTGTACGCTTTAATAATACCTAAAACGTAATCAAGGTTTAATGGACCAAAACCTGCACCAGTAGCAACGCCACCAGCTGTAGTATTTGAAGATGTTACATAAGGGTAAGTACCGTGATCGATATCAAGTAACGTACCTTGTGCACCTTCAAATAAAATGTTTTCGCCTGCTAAACGCGTTTGATCTAAAAGCTCAGTTACATCTACAACCATTGCTTTTAAGATATCAGCAACAGCCATTGCATCATCAAACGTTTTTTGGAAATCTACAGCGTCTACTTTGTAGTAGTTAACTAAAGTGAAGTTATGGTATTCAAGAACTTCTTTTAATTTAGCTGCAAATAATTCAGGATTAAATAAATCGCCTACGCGTAAACCACGGCGAGCCACTTTATCTTCGTACGCAGGACCGATACCACGGCCAGTTGTACCAATTGGCTTATCGCCACGAGCAGTTTCGCGGGCTACATCTAATGCAACATGGAAAGGCAAGATTAGCGGACATGCTTCACTTATTAAAAGACGCTCACGTACTGGTACGCCGCGTTCTTCAAGCATGCCAATTTCTCTCATTAGCGCTTCTGGTGATAAAACTACACCATTACCAATCACACATTTAACATTGTCACGTAATACACCCGATGGAATAAGGTGTAGAACCGTCTTTTCACCTTCGATAACTAAAGTATGACCCGCATTGTGGCCACCTTGATAACGAACTACTAAAGATGCTTTGTCTGTAAGGAGATCAACTACCTTACCCTTTCCTTCGTCACCCCATTGGGTGCCTAATACAACAACGTTTTTACCCATCGTAAATTCACTTAGAGAAAATTAGGACGAGATTTTACCAGAAAACTAAAGTAAAGATCACCCCTGTTCAGCTTATTTTTTCTGCGCGCATTTGTTATATCCAAATATTAGCTAATAACCACATAAATAACAGTGATTTAAAGCACTAGACTGTGTTTAACAAAAAGCCCCGCAAATGCGAGGCTTTTTAACTTTTAAATAATTAACGTAAAGCCTATTGAGCTTTAGCGCCTTTCATATATTGGAAGAAGTCGCTATCTGGTGAAAGCACCATAACGTCTTGCTTATTTTTAAAAGTCTTTTTGTAAGCCTCAAGCGAACGCACAAAACTAAAGAACTCAGGGTCTTTGTTATACGCGCTTGCATAGATGCCTGCGGCATCAGCATCGCCTTGACCACGTACAGAACGCGCATTACGCTCTGCATCGGCAAGCATTACTGTTACACGACGGTCAACACCCGCACGAATAGTCTCGGCTTTTTCCTGACCTTCAGAACGATGCTCTTTTGCAACAGCAGTACGCTCAGCGCGCATACGTTGGTAAATAGAGCTACTCACTTCTTGTGGTAGGTTGATTTGCTTAACACGTACGTCTAGTACTTCAATACCTAGCTCACGTGCACTTTCAGAAGCTTGTACTAACGCTTCTTCCATCAACTCGCTACGCTCACCTGATACAATTTCACGAATTGTACGTGTACCAAAGTTTGTACGAAGACCATTATTTACTTTTTGTTTAAGTAGCGTTTCAGCATATTGCTTATCGCCACGGGCACGTAAGTAAAAAGCGCTAAAGTCATTAACACGCCATTTTACAAACGAATCAACAATTAAGTCTTTTTTCTCACTAGTAACAAAGCGATCCGGCGCACCATCTAGCGTTTGAATACGTGCATCAATACGACGTACTTGGCTAAAAAATGGCACCTTAAATTGTAGGCCTGGGCCATATACAATCGCTTGATCGTCACTGTCTTTTTGTACTTTACTAAATAACATTACAATTGCTTTTTGCCCTTCAGGTACAACAAATACCGATGAGAAAGACATAACAATGGCAGCTAATAGTATTACTAAACTAAAGTTTTTCATTATGATTATCTCCCATCATTGAAGCGGTCGTTGTTAAAGCGGTCATTGCCACTATTAACAGAGCTATTGCGCGACGTATTTACTTTATTGCGTAAATCTTGAATATCACTAGAGCTTGGAAGTGCAACACGTGTTGCTGTCCCTTGCTTATCCATGATCTTATCAAGTGGTAAATAAAGCATGTTATTACCGCCTTTAACATCAACCAATATTTTAGAACTACTCCCTAACACTTCTTCCATTGCATCAATGTATAAGCGCTCACGAGTAACTTCTTTAGCTGCTTGATATTCAGGTAGTAGCTTTTCAAAACGAGCTACTTCACCTTGTGCTTCTAATGTAATACGCTCTTGGTAACCTTCCGCTTCTTGAGTCATACGCGTTACTTGACCACGAGCACGCGGTTCAATTTCACGAGCATATGCTTCTGCTTCACGAATGAAACGTTCTTCATCTTCTTGTGCAGCAATCGCATCATCAAATGCATCTTTAACTTCAGTTGGCGGACGAGAGTCTTTAAAGTTCACGTCAGTAACAATTAAACCTAAGTTATATGGTTCGATAATCTTATTAAGCTCATCCCATGTATTTTGACGAACAACCTCACGGCCATTAGTTAATACTTGGTCCATTTTTGCATGGCCCACAACGTAACGTAGTGCACTATCTAGTGCTTCTTCTAAGCTACTATCAGCGTTAGTTACGCTAAATTCATAAAGGTATGGGTCAATAACACGGTATTGCACCTGAAACTCAACGCTCACTACGTTTTCGTCTTCAGTAAGCATAAAACCAGAAGCCGATAATGAACGAACTGCTTCAATATCTACTGGGATTACCGTTTCAATAAACGTCATTTTCCAACGCAGACCAGGATCAGCAATTCGGTCATATTTACCAAATTGAAGAACCACACCACGCTCGGCTTCTTTAACCGTATAAATACCACTTAACGCCCATACAATAACGGCGATAATAAGTATGAATGAAATACCGGCTCCGCCAAGTCCACCGCCGCTACCATTGCCGGATTTTTTCCCGCCAAATAAGCCACCGAACTTGTTACTAAACTTGCGGAACACCTCGTCTAAATCAGGTGGGCCTTGATCACGTCCGCCTTTATTATTCCACGGATCTTTGTCATTGCCATTATTACCCGGTTCATTCCAGGCCATAGCTATACTCCATTGTTATCTAAATAAATTAGGAAATTGTGTTAAATCTAACAAATCTACCGCGTTTCTCATACAAAAACCGACATTAAAACGTCAATTTTTAATTACGGTTGATAAAACCAGCAATTTCAGGACCAAATTCTTTAATTAAACGATTCCACTCAACCATTGGCATTCTAACATCTAACAGCCAATTACCTTGCTCATCAAATCGCTCTTCATGTACTGCATTTAAACTAAACAATGCAGCCCTTAGGCGACCATACAATGGCGTAAGAAATAATGTTTCGTTAAACATCTTCTTAGCAAGCAGTTCACTAATAGCCTCACTAAGTAATTCACACCCTTCACCAGTCTGAGCGCTAAGCCATACTCTTATAGGTTGGCCTTCGTCATCTCGATCAATACGTGGGCTTACGTTATCCAGCGCATCAATTTTATTATAAATTAATAGCTGTGGTACTTCATCGGCTTCAATTTCTTTAAGCACCGATTGTACTTGTTCAATATTTTCTTGAAGACGAGAGTCTGCTGCGTCAATTACATGTAACTGTAAATCAGCTTCACGAGTTTCAGTTAGCGTTGCTTTAAAAGCAGCAACTAAGTCGTGCGGTAAATGACGAATAAAGCCCACTGTATCAGCCAAGATAACAGGACCAACATCACCTAATTCAAGCTTACGTAGAGTCGGGTCAAGCGTTGCAAACAACTGATCGGCCGCGTATACATCTGAATTCGTAATTCGATTAAATAATGTAGATTTACCCGCATTGGTATAGCCAACTAACGATACCGTAGGTATTTCGTTACGAGTACGAGCTCGCCTACCTTGTTCGCGTTGCACTGCTACTTTAGCTAAACGCGCACGGATATTTTGAATTCGGGCACGAAGTAATCGTCTATCTGTTTCAAGTTGGGTTTCACCAGGTCCACGTAAACCAATCCCGCCTTTTTGGCGTTCAAGATGGGTCCAGCCCCGAATTAATCGAGTCGACATATGGCGAAGTTGTGCCAATTCAACCTGCAGCTTACCCTCATGGGTACGTGCACGTTGGGCAAAAATATCAAGAATTAGCGTCGTTCTATCAAGCACACGACACTGACAAACACGCTCTAAATTACGCTCTTGTGACGGCCTGAGTTGATGATTGAAAATTACGACATCTGCATTGTGGATTTTGACAATCTCAGCTATTTCTTCTGCTTTACCGGTACCGACGAATAGTTTCGGATGTGGTGCTTGACGGCTGCCTTGCACAACCGCCAAACTACTAACACCAGCAGAAGATACCAACATTTCTAATTCATGAAGATCTTCACGATCCCCTTCTTTAGGTAAGTCGATATGAACTAAAATTGCCTGTTCGCCGGATTCATAGCGGTCAAACAAACATTATGCTCCTAATTAAAAGTTACCAGCTTCTGGTTCTTCAGTGTCTTCACTCCCTTGAACTGCTTGGAAGTTAACTGCGCGAGCAGGGACAACTGTTGAAATTGCATGCTTATAAACCATTTGATTTACGGTGTTCTCTAGTAAAATAACAAATTGGTCAAATGACTGAATTTTGCCTTGTAATTTTATGCCATTTACCAAAAAGATTGATACTGGAATGCGCTCACGTCGTAGTGCATTCAAAAATGGGTCTTGTAACGATTGGCCTTTTGCCATGTTATTGTTCCTTCGTTCTAGGTGTTATTATAATTAAGTGGCTGAACTTATTTGATAAAAAACAATATTCAACTACTACTAGCTTAGCGAACTTACTACACGATGCAAGTTTTCTTCGTCACCCGTTGTTAACCAAGTAACATCAGGCCAGCTACGAAGCCACGTTAACTGACGTTTTGCCAATTGACGTGTTGCTGCGATGCCACGAAAAACCATTTCATCATGGCTTGTTTCACCCGCAAGGTAATCCCACATTTGTCTATAACCAACACAACGAATAGAAGGCATATTGGGGTGTAAATCCTTACGTAGATATAGGGTCGAAACTTCATTTTCAAACCCCTGATCAATCATTATTTTAAACCTTTCTTCAATTCGGCGATGTAATTCGCTACGTTCTTGCGGTGCAATCGCAAATTGATGAAAAGTATAAGGTAAAGCCGGCTGTTTTTGCTTTTGCAACTCAGTCATGGTCTTACCAGTTAACCTGTAAACCTCTAAAGCTCGATTAATTCTTTGTGAGTCATTCTCACTTATTTTTTCGGCTGCTTTTGGGTCAACTTTAACTAATTCTTTATATAAATGAGGCCAGCCAAATTCTTTAGCTTGTGCTTCTAGCTCTGATCTTATTACTGTATCTGCTTCAGGCAAAGGCGATAAACCATCAATTAAAGATTTAAAGTACAACATTGTACCTCCAACCAATACAGGCACTTTACCTTGTCTATGAAATTCGTCAATTTTTTGTACTGCATCGCGCCTAAAATCAGCAACTGAATATGTTTCACTCGGGTCAAGTAAGTCGATCAGATGATGCGGAGCTTTAGCAAGTTCTTCTGCATCGGGTTTTGCAGTACCAATGTTCATATCTTTATACACTAACGCTGAATCAACGCTGATTATTTCTGTATTTAAATGCTCGCACAGTGAGATTGCCAATGCTGTTTTACCAGCAGCAGTTGGACCCATTAAAAATATGACTGGTAAATTACTCAACACTGATACCTTAATCTAATTGCATTAAATAGTGATTTAGCTCTATTTTAACTGCTTTTTCGCGTAAGCGTTCAATAGTTTGCGGATTATTTTGTAAGCACATTTGTTGCGCTAAAAACACATTGCTTAAATAAAACCGGGGAGGTACACATTTTATCTGCCACTCTAACCAATTCTCTATATTTTCAAGCCCTGCTTTACACCCATCAAGTAGCTCACCTATCGCTGTACTTACATCAAGTAAATATAAGCACGCTGGCAATTTTTTAACCATTACAAACTGTTTTTCTATTACGAGTTCAAAACCAAGTAAAGTAAACCACGATTGCTGAGCTTCTATAAGTAAGCAATCTTCTTTTGATAAGTTTACTCTTACGGGCAGCAAAAGAGCTTTCCCTTCTAAACTTCCGGACTCTTTAATTTGATTATGCCAATCATCTACCAATGCATATTTGAAATGTGAGCAATACAATTGCTGCTCTTCACTAAATACACACATGCCTTCACTAACACTAATAATAGAAACAGCCTGTAAAACATTCCTAGCTGGCTCTACCTCGTTTTGTGCTGTTGGTAAGTTTGTTACATTGTCAAAATGCGCAGCGTGTTGCTCACTGACACCTTGATAGAAAGCATTTACATCATGGTGACTCGTATTTGGTGTAGCCCGATATCCCCCATTACCTCCGCCCGTTCTAGTGCCTGATGATGAGCTACCAGCACTTCCGGAATAAGAGGGCTGTAATTGCGATTTAGGGTAATCAAACACGGCTTCGCTCTGAATATTATTAGCAATGCTATGCGTTGTTCTCATGGACGCTGGCGAGGACTCAGTTTCGGTGTTCACCGGTGCATTACTAAATTCGCCTTGCAGTGGTACTACTACTTGCTTAATCGCTTGCAATATAAAATCATGAATTAAGCGCCCTTGATGAAAGCGCACTTCATGCTTAGCTGGATGAACATTTACATCAACCTGGCGAGGGTCTATATCAATATAAATGACAAAACCGGGTAATTCTTGTGTTCCACTTACTTCTTCAAATGCTTGGCGTATAGCATGCAGAATAAGTTTATCGCGCATCATACGATTATTAACATAAGTATACTGAGTCGTATTAGCTGAACCTACAGGCAGTACCCAACCATGCAGCTGTAAGCCACCCTCTCCTGATTTAATATGCAGACCTTGCTCAGCAAAAGCCTTACCTGCAACTTGCGCTACACGTGTAATAGCCTGAGAGGGATCTGTCTTCGCACGATACTGCCTTACTACTTTTTCGTTGTGAGTTAGTGTAATAGAGACATCAAAGCGACTAAGCGCAATACGCTTTATCAACTCATCAATGTGGCTAAATTCAGTCTTTTCGGTGCGTAAAAACTTACGCCTTGCTGGGGTATTAAAAAATAAATCTTTTACTTCAATCGTTGTGCCATCAGGGTGCGCTACAGGCTTTACTTGCACGGCCATATCGCGACCTTCTGCAAATGCTTGCCAGGCTGCTTCTTGCTCTTTAGGTTTTGAGCTCAGCGTTAAACGCGATACAGAGCTAATTGACGCAAGCGCTTCGCCCCTAAAACCAAGTGAACAAATATTTTCAAGGTCATCTAGAGATTTTAATTTACTCGTAGCGTGACGAGAAAGTGCAAGCGTTAGCTCATCTTTACTTATCCCTGAGCCGTTGTCGCGAATACGAATAAGCTTATGACCACCACGCTCTATATCTATTTGAATACGTGTAGCGCCAGCATCTAAACTGTTTTCGACCAACTCTTTTACTACCGACGCTGGGCGCTCTACCACTTCGCCTGCGGCAATTTGGTTAGCTAAACGCGCGGGTAATATTTCAATATTCATGAGATTTCCTAGCAAGCATTGCGCTAATAATAATGACTAACTTTGTGGTATATCGAGCTCTTGCCCAATAAACAAAGTATTAGAGCTAAGCTTATTAACTTGTTTTAATTCAGTGACTGTAATGCCATAGCGACTCGCCAACATACTTAAAGATTCACCCGGGCGTACCTTGTGCTTTGTTGGATATTGCGACTTTAATTTAGCAAATAAAGAGTCATCAGGTGGATTTTTTAAATAGTAATTTTTAATTGAAGTAAATATAGCTTTAGCCAAACGCTCTTGATGGTTAGCACTTTTAAGCAGCTTTTCTTCTCGTGGGTTAGATATAAACCCTGTTTCTACTAAAATTGATGGGATATCTGGTGATTTAAGTACAGCAAGACTCGCATGTTGGGGATCTTTTTTATGCAGCTTAGCAACTTTACGTAACTCTTTAACCACTTCGTCAGCTACGTTTAAGCCGGTTTTCATAGAGTGATCCATCGACATATCAAGTAATGCTTGCGCTAAGTATTTTTCGTTAGCGGCATCTTTCATTACATCCGCAGCGCCACCTAAAAGCTCAGAGTGCTTTTCTTTATCTTCTATCCATTTACCTATCTCTGAATTAGCACGCCTTAACGACAACACCCAAACAGAGGCACCATTTGGTCCCGGGCTCGTAAATGCATCAGCATGAATAGAGACAAAAAAGTCAGCCTTTTTTTCACGAGCACGATTGGTACGCGTATTAAGTTTTACAAAGTAGTCACCGCTTCGTACCATGCGCGAAATCATCCCACGTTCGCCATCAATCATGCGCTCTAAACGTTTTGCAATTTGCAGTGTTACTGTTTTTTCGTACGTGCCAGATGGACCAATTGAACCTGGATCTTCGCCGCCATGACCCGCATCAATTGCAATCACAATATCGCGCTCTTGGCTTAACTGGCGGTTTTTAGCTGCTGTTTGAGCAGGAGAAACAACTGTGGCAGCTTGGCTTTTATTGTATAAATCAACAACGAGCCTGTTTTTATAAGGGCCTGTAGGCGCTAAAGCAAATACAACTGGCTTTACTGGTGCGTTTAATTCAAACACTAACCGAACACTGTGCTTATTTTTAGGTTTTGAGTAGCGTAGCTTGCTCACTATTTGATGTTTTGGTGGTACACCTGGTAGTATTTTTAATTCACTAGTGTTTTCTAAATCAATTACTAAGCGGCTTGGGTTTTTAAGCATGAAATAGCTAAAGTCAGGCTTATCATTTAAATCAAATACCACACGCGTACTATCAGGGGACGGCCATACGCGTACACTATTAATTGTATTTTTGGCCCACAGCGGCAAGCTTATGGTAATAACCATAAGGTAAATAAAGAGTTTAACTACACCTCGGCTCATTTGATAATTACTGCCTTAACTATATTATTATTTGTTATTTAGTTTTTCGACAATTGCTACACCACGCTCACTGGCGCTATTAATAACAATTTTACGTTCGTTACCCATATAGCTTAGAGTAATATCTAAATCAGGCACAGGAATAAATTCACCACCTTTTTCTGGCCACTCAACAACGCAAATTGCATCTGGTGAAAAATAATCGCGTATTCCCATGTATTCTAGTTCTTCAGGGTCACCTAAGCGGTATAAATCAAAATGATAAACATTTGCGCGCTCGAGTTCATAAGGTTCAACAAGTGTATACGTTGGGCTTTTAACTTTGCCTGTATGTCCAAAGCCTTGCACTACACCTCGAGTAAACGTTGTTTTACCAGCGCCTAAATCACCATGTAAATAAATAACCGCACCTTGCTCTATAATATCAGCAACGCAATTACCCATTGCGACCGTGGCTACTTCATCAGTCAAATGAAATTCAAAACTACGCGTCATTACTACCTCAAAAATTCATTCAAAAGCGCATATTTGCTAATCATACCAGAATATTAATTTAAGGCGATAAATTGAGGTTTTAGACATAAAAAAACAGATAAGCTGATAATGAAAGTTGTGTATGGATGTCTATTTTCGATACTTTGAAACTGTATTATTGTAATAAAATAAGGTAAGTGAGTTCTCAGACTAAAAGACTGTAAAAGAAAAGTAACACCACGAATTAGATGACCCCATATTGGCATTAAATTAACTGAGATATGTAAGTTTATTATCTAACTTCTTCTGATTCAGCAGATGGTTCTGCTAGCAAAAAAGTAACTGGTAAATGAAACTCTCACTACTCCCCAAGATAACTTTGTATTTTCAGATAGAAGACTAATCCAGGTGACCCGCTCATCCTAGTTTACTGTTTGCAGGTGCTTTAAAAACAAAAAGCCCCAGCTAATGCCGGGGCTTTTTTACAAAACTAACTTAATTAAAAAATTAAGCTTGTTTTGGACTAGAAATAACGTCTACTAAAGTCCAAGATTTATTCTTAGAAATTGGTGCGCATTCACGGATAGTAACTACGTCACCCGCTTTTGCTGTGTTATTTTCGTCATGTACGTGTAACTTAGTCGTACGTTTAATGAATTTCCCATAGATTGGGTGCTTCACATAACGTGCGATAGCGATAGTGAAAGATTTTTCCATCTTGTCGCTGATTACACGGCCTTGAAGAGTACGAATTTTATCGCTCATTATTGACCTGCCTTCTGGTTAATAACTGTTTTTACACGCGCGATATCGCGGCGTACTGTTCTTAGCGTGTGTGTCTGAGCTAACTGACCAGTGCTAGCTTGCATGCGCATATTAAATTGCTCACGAAGTAGTCCTAGAAGTTCAGCATTAAGCTCTTCTACGCTTTTGTCTTTTAGTTCGCTAGCTTTCATCACATTACCGTCCGAGTTACGAAAGTTGTTTTGAATGGCAATTTACGAGCAGCAAGGTCGAATGCTTCACGAGCAAGCTCTTCTGAAACACCTTCCATTTCGTAAAGTACTTTACCAGGCTGAATTTCAGCAACCCAATATTCAACAGAACCTTTACCTTTACCCATACGAACTTCAAGAGGTTTTTCTGTAATCGGTTTGTCAGGGAAGACACGAATCCAGATTTTACCTTGACGTTTCACGTGACGCGTCATAGCACGACGAGCTGCTTCGATTTGACGAGCAGTCATACGGCCACGGCCAGTTGCTTTCAATCCGAAAGTACCGAAGCTTACTTTGTTACCGTTTTGCGCTAAACCGCGGTTGCGGCCTTTGTGCATTTTACGGAATTTTGTACGTTTTGGCTGTAACATTAGTCGCTACCTCTACTTAGCACTTTTCTTGGCTTTCTTTGGTGCGCGTTTAGCTGGCTTCTCTTGCTCTTGTACTAGTGGTAAACCACCAATAACTTCGCCTTTGAAGATCCAAACTTTAACACCAATGATACCATAAGTGGTTAAGGCTTCAGAAGTTGCGTAATCGATATCAGCACGAAGAGTATGTAGAGGTACACGACCTTCACGATACCATTCTGAACGTGCGATTTCAGCGCCGCCAAGACGACCGCTAACTTCAACTTTAATCCCTTTAGAACCGATGCGCATTGCATTTTGTACCGAACGCTTCATAGCGCGACGGAACATAACACGACGTTCTAGTTGAGAGGCAATGCCGTCTGCTACTAGTTGTGCATCTAGTTCTGGTTTACGTACTTCAGAGATATTAATCTGAGCAGGTACACCAGCGATTTTAGTTACCGCTTGACGTAATTTTTCTACGTCTTCGCCTTTTTTACCGATAACAACACCCGGACGAGCCGTGTGGATTGTTACTCGGATTGATTTTGCTGGACGCTCAATAACGATTTTAGACACAGAAGCCGTTTTCAATTCCTTTGTAAGGAATGTACGAACTTTGTGATCGCCAAAAAGCTGTGCAGAGAAATCTTTTGAACTCGCGTACCAGGTAGAAACCCAAGGTTTAGATATACCTAGGCGAATACCAGTAGGATGAACTTTTTGTCCCATTACTTATACTCCTAGCTATCTGAAACCATAACAGTGATATGGCTTGTACGCTTAAGGATGCGGTCTGCGCGTCCTTTAGCACGAGGCATAATACGTTTCATTGTAGGACCATCGTCCACAAAGATCGTTGTTATACGAAGCTCATCAATGTCAGCACCTTCGTTATGCTCTGCGTTAGCAATAGCAGACTCAAGTACTTTCTTAACTAATACAGCGGCTTTCTTAGGGCTGTACGCCAGGATTTCTAGTGCGCGATCTACAGGTAACCCGCGGATCTGATCTGCAACTAGACGTGCTTTTTGCGCCGAACCAGAGGCGAATTTATGTTTAGCTAATGCTTGCATTTATCTTCCCCTCTTATCGTTTCTTCGCTTTCTTATCCGCAGCATGGCCACGGTAAGTGCGAGTTGGTGCAAATTCACCTAGTTTGTGACCGATCATTTCGTCAGAAACGAAAACTGGTACGTGCTGGCGACCATTATGGACAGCAATGGTCAATCCGATCATGTTAGGTATGATCATTGAACGACGGCTCCAAGTTTTAATTGGCTTTTTCTCACCGCTTTCCAAAGCTTTCTCTACCTTCTTCAGCAAGTGTAGGTCTATAAAAGGACCCTTCTTGAGAGAGCGTGGCATGGCTATTCCTCAATATTACTTAGTACGACGACGTACTATAAATTTATCCGTACGCTTGTTCTTACGCGTCTTCGCACCTTTAGTCGGTTTACCCCATGGAGACACAGGATGACGACCACCAGATGTACGACCTTCACCACCACCGTGTGGGTGATCTACCGGGTTCATGGCAACACCACGAACTGTCGGACGAATACCACGCCAGCGATTTGCACCTGCTTTACCAAGTGAACGAAGCATATGCTCAGCATTGCCTACTTCACCTAGAGTCGCACGACAATCAGATTCAACTTTACGAACTTCGCCTGAACGAAGACGTAATGTTACATATTGACCATCACGAGCAAGGATTTGAACGTATGCACCAGCAGAACGTGCTATTTGAGCACCTTTACCTGGTTTTAATTCTACGTTGTGAACAGTCGAACCTACAGGCATATTACGCATTGGTAATGCATTACCAGGTTTGATTGGTGCATCAACACCAGACTGGATTGCATCGCCAGCTTTTAAGCCTTTAGGTGCGATAATGTAACGACGCTCACCGTCTGCATATAATACAAGAGCGATGTTTGCGCTACGATTTGGATCGTATTCTAAACGTTCAACAGTAGCTGGAATGCCATCTTTAGTACGTTTAAAATCGATTAAACGGTAGTGTTGTTTATGACCACCACCGATATGACGAACCGTAATACGACCATTGTTATTACGACCACCTGATTTAGAGTTTTTCTCTAAAAGTGGTGCGTATGGCTTACCCTTATGTAGATCAGAGTTAACCACTTTAACTAGGTGACGACGGCCCGCAGAAGTAGGCTTACACTTTTGAAGTGCCATAATTCTATCCCCTTATTACTCGGCGCCGCCGACAAAGTCTAGCTCGCTGCCTTCTTTAAGAGTAACGTAAGCTTTCTTCCAGTCGCTACGACGACCGAAACGTGCGCCAGTACGTTTTGTTTTACCCTTAACGTTAAGTGTGCGAACACCAGTTACTTCTACTTCAAAAAGCTTCTCAACTGCTACTTTAATTTCAGCTTTAGTTGCGTCATTTACTACTTTAAAAACAATAGTATTGTTTTCTTCAGCAGCAATTGTGCTTTTTTCAGAGATATGTGGAGCAAGGATCACTTTTAAAAGACGTTCTTCGCGAATCATGCTAGCGCCTCCTCAAGTTGCTTAACAGCAGCGGCTGTAATAAGTACCTTATCGAAAGCAATTAAGCTTACAGGATCGATACCAGCTACATCACGTGTGTCAACCTTATAAAGGTTACGTGCCGATAAGAAAAGATTTTCATCTACTTCTTCAGTCACGATAAGAACATCTTTAAGCTCAAGCTCTTTAAGCTTAGCAACTAGTTCTTTAGTTTTTGGTGCTGCTAGAGCAAAACTTTCAACAACGATTAAACGCTCTTGACGAACTAATTCAGATAAGATGCTTTTAATCGCACCACGGTACATTTTACGGTTTACTTTTTGGCTGTGGTCTTGTGGTTTAGCTGCAAAGCTAACGCCACCTGAACGCCAAATTGGGCTACGGATTGTACCGGCACGTGCACGGCCAGTACCTTTTTGAGCCCATGGTTTTTTACCACCACCGCTTACTTCAGAACGTGTCTTCTGAGCACGAGTACCTTGACGAGCGCCTGCTGCGTATGCAACAACTACTTGATGTACTAATGCTTCGTTAAACTCACGTCCAAAAGTAGCTTCAGAAACTTCAAGACCGCCAGAAGCGTCTTTAATTGCTAATTCCATCACTAAATCTCCAGGACTTATGCTTTAACAGCTGGTTTAACGATAACGTCACCGCCAATAGCTCCAGGTACTGCACCCTTAACTAAAAGCAAATTACGCTCAGCGTCAACGCGAACTAGTTCTAAGTTTTGAGTCGTTACACGCTCAGCACCCATATGACCGGCCATTTTCTTACCTTTAAACACCTTACCAGGTGATTGGTTTTGACCGATTGAACCAGGAGCACGGTGAGATAGAGAGTTACCATGTGTAGCGTCTTGCATGCTGAAATTCCAGCGCTTAACACCACCTTGGAAACCTTTACCTTTAGAAGTACCGGTTACGTCAACCTTGTTGATTTCGTTGAATAATTCAACAGTAAGCTCAGCGCCTACTTCAAAATCGCCTTCACCACCGTTAAGGCGGAATTCCCACAGACCGCGACCCGCTTCAACACCAGCTTTAGCGAAATGACCCGCTTTAGCTTTGTTTACACGACTTGCTTTTTTAGTGCCTGCGGTTACTTGAAGCGCGTTATAACCGTCTGTTGCGTCAGATTTGATCTGAGCAATGCGGTTAGGTGTCGCTTCAATAACTGTCACAGGGATAGATACACCATCTTCAGTGAAGATTCGTGTCATACCCACTTTACGACCGACTAGACCTAATGCCATTTTCCTAAAACCTCTCTAATCTTTCGATTAACCCAGGCTGATTTGAACATCAACACCAGCAGCAAGATCTAAACGCATAAGCGCGTCTACAGTCTTGTCAGTTGGTTCTACGATGTCAATCAGACGTTTATGGGTGCGGATCTCGTACTGATCACGCGCATCTTTATTAACGTGCGGTGAAGTTAGTACAGTAAAACGTTCAAAGCGTGTAGGTAGTGGAATTGGTCCACGTACTTGTGCGCCAGTGCGTTTCGCAGTTTCCACGATTTCTGCCGTTGATTGGTCAATCAAACGGTGGTCAAAAGCTTTTAGGCGAATACGAATGCGTTGATTTGACATTCTTAACCTCAATATAAAGAGCATATAAAAGAGCATAAAAAAACGACCGAAACAATCTTAAAACTTAAGATGCCGGCTGTTTGATTATATCTACGTTGAGTTCCAAATCGGAACTCCTGTTTATTAGCTTGAAATCCAAGCTTAATTTATCCTTTCTAATTCCCAGAGGAATTTTGAAAGCCTGCGTATTATAGAGGCATTGGTGATAAATGCAACAACTATTTAGAAACAATGCAATGGCTGTAAATTTGATTAAATAAGCGCCCATAAATGCTTATTCGCTATACTTGAACTAATAGATCTACTTGCTAGTCAATAAACAAGTTAACACCTTAATTACGCAAACTAAGTGATTTTTAGATATTATGGTATCCTACTGCGCTAATTTTGCCCTTAATACTCTCAATATGGTGAGTCGATGCGTATTTTTAATTATTGTTTAAATGTTATGTCTGCTGGATTTAGCCGCTTATTTGTGAAAAGCAAAGTGCTGCCAGAAAATCCTATTAAACAGTATGATCTAAACCCTGAGTATCCTACATTTTATATAGTGCGCCTAAATTCGCGATTTGATTTAGCCGCCCTTGCACATGCTTGTAAAAAAAATGGCCTACCTAGTCCAACCGAAGAGCAAGTATTAGGCAACCAAAATTTAGACCGCTTTATTGGCATTAAAAACCCGCCGCCACTGTTTGGTGATGAAGCTAAGCCAACCAATGCTTTAGCTCAAGGTAAGCAAATTATTGAGTACCTCATACAAAGCGGACAGCAAAATGTACAAGTTGTTCCGGTAACTATTTTATGGGGACGCGACCCAGGCAAAGAAAAGCCAGGATTGCGCACTTTAATCACGCACTCCCTAACTCCTAGCTGGTTTAGAAAGATTTTTGTCGTGTTGTTTTCAGGTCGCGATAACTTTATTCGCTTTAGTCAGCCTCTCGACTTATCGCTGTTAGTGAATGAGAAAGCAGACGTAAGTGAATTACCACATAAGTTGTTACGTGTTGCACGTGTACATTTTAAGCGTCAAAAACTTGCAGCTACGGGCCCTAAAATGCCCTCTCGCGAGCAATTATTTAATTCATTATTAGCATCACCTACAATAAAAAAAGCAATTCAAGATGAAGCTAAAGCTAAAAATATCAGTCAAACCGAAGCGCGCCAAAATGCACTTAAGCTACTTGATGAAATAGCGGCTAATTACTCTGAGGCGATGATACGTGTAGCTGAAAGGTTTTTAACCTGGTTGTGGAATAAGCTTTATAACGGTATAGACATTAAACATGCTGAACAAATTCATGAGCTAACCGATAAAGGTCATGAAATTATTTATATGCCTTGTCATCGTAGCCACATGGACTACTTACTGCTTACCTACTCTATTTATCATTTAGGTTTAGTACCACCGCATATTGCTGCGGGTGTAAATCTTAATTTTTTCCCTGCTGGCGGTATATTTAGACGCTCAGGTGCATTTTTTATTCGTCGCTCGTTTGCCGGTAATAAGCTTTACTCAGCCATATTTAAAGAGTATTTAAGCCAGCTATTTATTAAAGGCTACTCTGTTAAGTTTTATACAGAAGGCGGACGAAGCCGCACTGGGCGTTTGCTACCGCCTAAAACCGGCATGCTCTCAATGACCTTACAAGCCATGCTACGCGGAATAGACAGACCTATATCTATTGTTCCTGTGTATATTGGCTATGAGCATGTAATGGAAATTAATACTTATCTTAAAGAACTAGATGGTAAAGATAAAAAAGGCGAATCTATTTTTGGAATTTTTAAGGCAATCAAAAACCTTAAAAACTACGGTCGTGGTAATTTAAACTTTGGTGACCCAATCTCTATAAACCAATATTTAAACGATAACCAACCAGATTGGCGTGATTCAATACACCCAACCGACGTGCAAAAGCCGCAATGGTTAGCGCCACAAGTAACTAAGCTTGCCGACCAAGTGATGGTTAAAATTAATAATGCGGCGGCGCTTAATGCGGTTAACTTACTAGCGATGATATTGCTGGTTAACGATAAACAAGCATTGAGCAAACCAAAGCTATTAGCACAACTTGATTTTTACCTGCGTTTACAACGCGATGCAAGCTATAGCGATAAAGTAACCGCGCCAGACGAAACACCAGAGCAATTACTAACGCATGCATTAAAGCTGAATAAGTTTGAAGTTATCAGTGATGAATTTGGCGAAATTATTACTATTAGCGATAAAGAAAAAGTACTGTTTAATTACTACCGAAACAACATTTTACACTTGTTTGCAGTACCAAGCTTAATTGCACTACATCTATTTAAACAACACAGCACAACTATTGAGCAATGCCAGCAACTTGTAAAAACGTTTTATCCGTTATTTGCTAAAGAATGGTATTTACAGCCTCTTGATGAAAACTACATTACACGTATTTTAGCGAACTTTGCAGATCAAAACTTAATTGAGTTTGATGGTGACAATATTCATATAACAAACGGTAATGACTGCTTAGCTAAGCTAGAGATGCTTGGGCGAGCACTTAGCTTTACTCTGCAACGATACGCTATTGTGATTGGTTTTATTCAAACAAGTGATGGCATTGAAAAAGCTGAGTTAGAGCGAGAAAGCCAAGTGTTAGCGCAACGTTTAGGCACACTGCATGGTATTAAAACACCCGAATTTTTTGACAAAAAAGTACTTGTTAGTTTTATTGAAAACTTGCGTGGTGAATCATTAATAACAGAAGGTGATAAGGGCTTAGTAGGTAGTACACAACTTTGTGAAACCTATGCACACCTTAAAACATTACTGCCAGCACGCGTCTGGCAGTCAATCAGCGATATAGTACAAGATCAGTGTAACTAGCACTATATCTATAAAAGGGGGTTAGCGCTGACGCATAACCCCTTCTTGCATTGTTGAGGCAACCAAGTTGCCTTGGCGATCAAAAAACTGCCCGCGTACCAAACCACACCCATTACTCGCACTTGGACTATCAATTGAATACAAAATCCAATCATCCATTCTAAATGGGCGATGAAACCACATTGCATGATCAATAGTCGCTACTTGCATATTTGGCTGCATAAACGATACACCATGTGGCTGTAATGCAGTTGGCAAAAACTCAAAGTCAGACGCATAAGCAAGTAAATAATTATGAATGCGTTGATCGTCTGGCATTTCACCATTAGCTTTAAACCAAATATGCTTTACCGGCTCCATAGCTTCTGGTTTAAATGGATTATGAAAAGTAACTGGTCGCATTTCAATCGGCATTTCACGCGTAAACTTATTACGGATCACCTCTGGAATATGCGCAGCATTTTCTTGATAAAACTCAAGCGATGAACGCAGGTCTTCAGGTGCGGGGACATCAGGCATTGTTGCTTGATGCGATAAGCCATTTTCCTCACCCTGAAACGACGCTGTCATATAAAAAATTGGCTTACCGTACTGAATCGCTTTTACTCGGCGAGTACTAAAGCTCTTCCCATCACGAATAGTTTCGACATCATAAACAATCGGTTTAGCAGGATCGCCTGGGCGTAAAAAGTAAGAATGCAATGAGTGAACTATACGCCCTTCGGGTAGAGTTTCTTTAGCTGCAGAAAGTGCCTGCCCCATAACTTGACCGCCAAATACAGCACCAAAGCCTAAGTCTTGGCTTTGCCCTCGGTATAAACCTTTCTCAATTTCTTCAAGTGTTAACAACGACAATAAATCATCTAATACTTGGCTCATTACTTCTTCCTCATTACCCTAGTATCCAAATGATACTATACAATAGTGGGAAGTAAATATTTGTTAGGAATACTGTTATGGCTTACTGGCTATTTAAAACTGAACCCGATGCGTTTTCATTAGATGATTTAAAAAACGCACCAAAACAAACGACTCTTTGGGAAGGCGTGCGTAATTACCAAGCGCGAAACTTCATGCGTGATGGCGTTAAGGTCGGTGATTCAGTGATGATTTACCATTCAAGCTGTAAACACGTAGGTGTAGCGGGTATTGCCGAGGTTACAAAAGAAGCCTACCCAGACCCCACTCAATTTGATTTAAGTAGCGACTATTACGATGCAAAAGCCACCAGCGACAAACCACGCTGGGTTGTTGTTGAAGTTACTTATCAAAGCCATTTAAAAAAATTAATTAGCCTTAAAGATATTAAAGCCAATAATAACATTACTGAAATCGCACTTAAAAAAGGCGGACGACTATCAATAATGCCTGTTACTAAAAATGACTGGGATGAAATAATCAAAATGGCGCAGTAACACCCTCTCAGTTTGACCTAATTTCATTGAGTTTGATATGATCTATGCTGACTTATAGCTGGAGGATTAATGAAATTACTGTATTGGTTAGATGAATGGTTAACTCTCCCGCGCAATGAGCAACAAACTCGATTACCCATGACGGGTAGTGATTTACTCGGCGATGTATTTGTTAAGTATGATTTTGTTGACGTTAATAAGCCCCTGCTTTTTACCTTTTCACCCGCAGGCACTAACGTGCAAGAGCAAGATCTTCACCCTGATTTTGCACCATGGGGTTATCACTTGGCTCAAAAACAAAACGTAAACGTAATCGCTTTTCAGCATTTAGGTAAAAGTAATTGGTTTCGTAATCGTAATTTAATCTTTTTTCTCGAGCAATTATCAACATTACTTACGCCGTTTAATTGTCGATTAGGCTATGGCTTAAGCCGTGGCGGATTTGCTGTTGGCGCTTTTGCTAAACTATTAAAGCTAAACCAAGTACTGTTCTTTCACCCGGTAAGTACTAAAAATAAAGAATTAGTACCCTGGGATGACCGCTCTAGTACCGATATAGCTCAGCAGTTTGACTGGCAACAAGATTATCACGATCTAGATTTAGGAGATGCCCAAGGCTATATTATTTACGATCCTACTAATCGTATAGACCGAATGCACGCCAAGCGCTATAAGCAGTTAACTCACTTGCGAGTATTTGGTATGGGACATGGCACACACGCTACATATTTGAATAAGTTTGGGTTTTATAAGCAAGTAGCCGTTGATTTCATTCAACATCAGCAAATCGATATTGCACAGTTTCGCCTGCAAACCAAAACCTTACGCTTAAAAGAAGATTATTATCAAAGTCTCAATACGGCTAATGCAGACTCCCCCCATCGTTTAGCATTATTGAGTACAGCGCATAAAATTTTAGCTGATGAAAAAGAAGTGTATGTACAAGAACATCAAGCAAAAATTGATATTCAGCCATTAATAGATGTGGCACTTAAGCACCAAGATGAGCACCCTAATGATGCTATTCAGCTATTAGAAGTCGCCCAGCAACTTCTACCTGACGACCCTCTAATTGAGCATAAACTCAAACAGTTGGAAGAGTAATTATTCCAACTAAAACGGCTATAAAGGCTAACTACTCTATTTAGCCTTTTTCTTTTTGTGCCTATGCTTGGGCACAATGGTAAAGTACATCATTAAACCTAACCAAGAAAATATAATGATTCCCATTAGCCAGCCATTCTTTTCATGACCCTGTGTACGCTTACTGTTGAGTACAATAACGACAGGTAATATGTAAGCACTTAAAACAACAATTAAAAATACAACTTCATTCATTATTTTTCTAGGCTCGACCAGTCTACTTCACTACTTAATACTCGATCTACCGATATATAGTGCAAAATATCGCCTTCACTTACTTTGTAATCTAATGGTGGGTTTAAATCCATATTTTGCGCACTTAAATTATGGGCAACACCTAACAGTATTGCATCATGCTCAAGCTTAAAATGATGAAACAAAGTACCAAACTCCATATCTTTGCAGCCACTTGGTACTTTCAAGCTAAATTGTGTATCGCCGTGCAAAGTAGATAGCAGCTCCTCTTGCACACGGCTCGAACCTGGATCTTGCATTGAGCGTACTAATATCTCAGCTGATTTTGCACTACTACATTCTACATTTTGGCAATGCTCTAACATCATCTCAACTTTAGTTTCATCTAAAAAGTGAGCACTTATATGACAATCATCTTTTACTAAGCGACTTATGCGCAGGGCTGTCGTAAATGTCTGGTCGTCATCTTGACCATCAATAATCACCTTATCAGCACTACGAATAGCTACCCGCTCTAGTTCAGCTAAATTTGTAAAACTCGTTAAACGTGCAAAATCAACGCTTTCGTTAGCTAAAAAAGGATGATCCATTTGCTCTGTTACCGCGAGTAAAATACGACGGTCAGTACGTTTCGTATCTGCCAAAATGTAATCAATCATCTTTTTTGTACGAGTGTCGTGCCAACCAAAAATAATAATATGGTGGTTACTGTGGGCAAAGTTTTTATCACCAGTCATAGCGCGCCTAATTAAGTAAGTAACAGTTTGTCCTGCTTTTCCTAGCAAAACACCAAATAAAGCTAAACCAAATGGAATTTGTATTAATGCTACCACCCAACGACCAAGATCAGTAGTTGGACTAAAGTCACCATATCCCACTGTTGATGTTGTTACTGTGTAATAGTAAAAAAAGGTAGTAAGCGAGGTTAACGCTTTCTCATTCGCTATAAATAGTAAGCTCCATGTTAATAGCATATGAGTCAAAATAGCTAATGCCACTGCTTGCCAACTCAACTGATCTATATGAGCGCGAACAAGTAACGCTAGCCTTTTAAATATCACCGGCATAATACAAAGTCTTCGTTAGTAAATTATCTATAAACAGTACGTTACTGTAAGCGATGCTTTTAAGCAATGTTTAAGCTTTTAACCACAAATATAAGACTAAATGCTGTTTGCCAATGGTGATTTTTCATGATTAATTAGCGTTAAAATAATAACCAAAACAGTTGTGCTTATGCTTAATAAAATAGCCCGCCCTTTTACTAAAATTGTAGAGCGCTATCTTCCCGACCCTTTTATATTTGTAATTTTACTTACAATAATTACTCTTATTAGTGCGAGCTTATTTACAACCGCAACCAACATTGAAGTATTACAAGCGTGGGGAGGTGGATTTTGGAACTTATTAAGTTTTGCTATGCAAATGCTACTAGTGTTAATTACAGGCTACATGTTGGCAAGTACGCCACCTATAAGTAAGTTATTAGAAAAACTAGCAACACTCGCAAATACAGCACCTAAAGCAATTATATTGGTAACGCTTATTTCACTTTTAGCGAGCTGGATAAATTGGGGATTTGGCTTAGTTATTGGTGCTCTTTTTGCCAAAGCAATTGCTAAACATACTCGTGTAGATTATCGATTATTAGTAGCCAGCGCTTACTCAGGTTTTGTTGTATGGCATGGCGGATTAGCCGGTTCGATTCCTTTAACTATCGCAACCGATAGTCACTTTTCAGAGGCCAGCATTGGTATTATTAGTACAGAGCACACTTTATTTGCGGGCTTTAATATAGCCATATTAGTTGGTTTATTCATTATTATGCCGCTCGTTAATCGCTATATGCTGCCAAGCGAGCAAGAAAGCGTATATATCGACCCAGCTCTTTTACAAGAGACAACACCTAAGCCCACAACAATAACCAGACCCGCCCAACATTTAGAACAAAGTAAACTACTCGGTATGACAATTGGCTTATTAGGTTTGGCATATTTAGGTTATTACTTTTTTATTGCTGGCGGAAACTTAAACCTTAATAGCGTTATTGCCGTATTTTTGTTTTTAGCTATTACGCTGCATCAAACACCCCATAATTTACTTAACAGTCTGCAACAAGCAATTCCAAGCGGGGCTGGCATTGTTATTCAATTTCCTTTTTATGCCGGCATCATGGCGGTAATGGTTGATAGCGGATTAGCACAACAGATATCACGTGGCTTTATTGCCGTTGCAGATGCTGATAGCTTGCCATTTTTTAGTTTTATAAGTGCAGGACTCGTTAATATGTTTGTTCCCTCTGGCGGTGGCCAATGGGCTGTACAAGCACCCATTGTAATACCCGCAGCGCAAGAGCTAGGCGCCGATATATCTCGCGTTGCAATGGCCGTTGCATGGGGTGATGCGTGGACTAATTTAATTCAACCTTTTTGGGCATTACCCGTCCTTGCTATCGCAGGCTTAAAAGCAAAAGATATTATGGGATTTTGTGTTGTGCAGTTATTTGTAACTGGGGTTTTTATATCGCTGGTATTGAGCTTTTATTAAATGTAAACATAATAAAAAGGCGTGTAAAACACAAGCACTGGTCATTTTATGCACTCTCGTTCTGCTGTTGTAGCTCCACCAACCTACCCTCTTTCAGTTGATAGACTTTGCTGGCCATGTTAATGGTTTCTTGGCGATGAGCAATCATAATCCGCGTGATGGGTAAGTGCTGAATTTGTTCACTTATTTTCGCTTCGTTGTCTTTATCTAAATGACTAGTTGCTTCATCCATAAACAACACGCAGGGTGATTGATACAATGCGCGAGCAAGAAGTAAACGCTGTACCTGCCCGCCCGATAAGTTTGATCCCATGTCCCCAACTAATGAGTTATAGCCCATAGTCATTTTGGTAATATCATCATGAATAGCCGCATGACGAGCACACGTCTCTATTTTTAAATAATTCGGCTGTGGGTCAAAAAAACTGATGTTATCAGCGATTGAGCCAGCTAACAGTGTGTCATCCTGCATTACTGCAGCTATTTGTTTGCGGTAGTTTTTAAGGCCAAGCTGAGTAATATCTTTGCCATCAAGCAACACAGTCCCTGAGGTTGGCTGTAATAACCCTAGCATTATTTTCATCAACGTAGTTTTACCCGCACCTGACGGACCCGTAATCGCAATCGAGTCACCGGAATTCAGCGTTAAATTAACATTGTTTAAAATCGGCACTTGCTCTTCACTGTAACTAAAGCAAATATTTTCGAGCGTAAGCTGACCTCTCACTTTACCTTCGTCATCACCTGTATAGGCCATTTCACCGTCACGATTAGCTTCTTGTTTCGTGAGTGCTATATCTGCAATACGGTCTAAGTGTAAGCGCATCATTTTGAATTGAATGATTTGTTCAATTAAGTTGGCAAAGCGGCTGGTTAACTGGTTTTTATAAGCAATAAACGCCAGTACCATACCAACAGACAAGCTATTGCTCATAACTAGTAATGCAGCAAAGTAAATCACTAATACATTTTCAAGGCCAAATAACAGCTTGTTAAATGAATCAAAGCTAATGTTTAAACGCCCTAAACGAATTTCACTGTTTATTACCTCTGCATAACGGTTTTGCCAAATTCCTTGGCGCTGCGATTCATTACCAAACAATTTTATAGTTTGCATACCCCGAATATTTTCTAAAAAGTTCGATTGCTCTTTGGCAGATGATTGAATCATTTCTTCGGTGGCTTGATGTAGTGGACGATACAGCGCTAAACGTACCAAGGTATACAGTACAATTGCACCAACAACTACCGCAGTGAGTTTTAGCGAATAAATTAGCATCATAATCAATACGGTAATGCCCATTACTCCATCGACCAGTGTTTCTACAAACCCTGTAGTTATGCGCTCCCGTATTTGCGCTAATGAGCCAAAGCGCGAGACAATATCGCCAATATGGCGGGACTCAAAATAGTTCATTGGCAAGCGCAATAAGTGCCTGAGCAAATTCACGCCCATTTGCATATTGAGCAAACTCGAAAGCCGTAAAATTAGCCAACTTCGTACCGCATTAGTCACCACTGAAATTATCGCAATCAGAGCAAAACCCATGGCAAGTACCGTTAATAACGATTCATCAAAACTAATGAGTACTTCATCCACCACCCACTGCATATAATAAGGGGTCATCAAAGCAAATAATTGCAATACCAGTGACAACGCAATCAGTTTTATTAGCCCTGCTTTTAAGCCCTTCATTGAGCTCCAAAGTTGGGTAAACTTCATCTGTGCTTGTTCTTGTTTGGCTTCAAACTGACTGGTTGGAGTCAGCTCTAAACAAATACCGGTAAAGTGTTTACTAAACTCATTACTATTTAAACTGCGTTTACCAACAGCTGGGTCGTTTATAGCAAACTTAGTTGAAGATCCTTTACCAGAGACTTTGGTCAATACCACAAAGTGATTCATATCCCAGTGCAATATACACGGCGTTTGCAGTTTATGAACTTCATCAAGCGGGCATTGTAGCGCACGGCTAGCTAGCCCTAAATTATCACCTAGCTCAATCAACTGCTGTAAGTTCATACCCTTTAGATTAGCCGAAAAGCGTTTTCGCATGGCAGGCATATCCAGCTTATGACCGCGATAACATGCCACCATAGCCATTGAGGCAAGGCCGCATTCGGCTATTTCGGATTGGAGAATCACTGGGACTGGTTTTGAGAATGAAAAAGTTATAAGTCCATTTGCAGAGTTCATAATTACCTTAGTCAAACAACATTCTATTAATCAAGCTCATTTTTTGAGAAAATAGCCATTGAATCTAACTTCAGCATAACTCGTATTACTATCGCGGAGACACCTAAAGTACAAGTAATAATCCAAAAATCAACTAGCTCTAAGGCACCATTGAGGCTTAATCTTAAAATAATAAAATTACCTCCCATAAAGAAAACCATAGAGATAAAAATATATAACGCCCATTTTTTATTTTTATATATACCCGTTAGAATAGCTAAAGAAAACCCAAGAGTTACAGTAAAGAAAGCTAGCTCACCGTATGAAATTACATTATCACTAAGCAGCAAATTTACGTCTTTTATAATTACATATACAGACCCTAGGACTATCAAAGAACACATTGCAAAAATTGATACGATCGCGGATAGCTTCATTTTAAATAAAGAAGGGAATAAATCCCCTTCTATCTCCTCTATTATAATTACTCAGCGGCGTTATGATATACTGCAGCTATACCACCTACAATTGCACCAAAACCAGCTCCAATCCCAATTGCAGTAGCCAAACCGCCTGCAGTAATCGACGAGCTAGCATATAGACCAGCAATAATAAAAGGTAGTGGGCCACCATTTATTTCTTGTATTTCATTACTTGTTAATTCTCTCATTGCAAGACCCTCCTATTTTCTAATTGCATTATAAGTTGCTATACCACTAATGATTGCAGCAAAGCTTGCAACTTCTCCATAGACTGCTATTGCTACAAACAGGGGGAATGGACCACCACTTACTTCTTTAAGTTCATTTACATTTAATTCACGCATAATGTTATACTCCATAAATCCGATGCTTTTTAGTTAAGTCATCGGGTTGTTAATATGCTCCCCTTCAATAAAGGTGAGCGATTAATAGGCTAGCTTTAGCTGCTCGCTAAAGTTAACTAAAGCTGGCCGTCTTTTTCGGTTGTTTGCATTTAGCAAACCACCAAAACTTTCAAATTTTTCTTTATTTTATAAAACTCTACACTTAACTTACGCGCCCTTTTAGGCTGTACAGTGGCTCTAGTAACCACTCGATTAATGTGCGCTGCTCCAACATAATATCTGCCTCAAACAACATGCCACTTTTCAACTCAAACGCCTTACCATAGGCCTGCATTTGTTGTTGGCTGAGTGTCGCTCGCAAACGGTACACTGGCTCTTGCAGGGTAATAGGCAGGCGTATTTCATTTGGAGTAATGAGCGCCTTGTCGATGCGGATAATTTTGCTGTTAATAAAACCAAAGCGTTGGTAAGGGAAAGCATCAAAACGCAGGCGCGTATCGTTACCTAGTTGTATAAAGCCTGCTGAACGTGTTGGTAGCAGCAACTCTGCTACTAGCTCTGAGCCTTCGGGAATAATATGCAACAGTGGTTTGGCTTGGGTAAGTGTTTCGCCTTCAACCACTTGAATGCCAGTAACAACACCGCTGTTACTGGCTGTTATGGTATATTGATAGTTACTTTTAATTTGTGTGAGCTGGTTTTGAATATCCGCTTGTTGGCGCTTAAGACTATTTATACGCAAAGTATACTGCTGGGGCACGTTAGCAATATTAAAACTAAGTTGACTTAATTGATTTTCTTGCTGCATAAGCAAGCGCGCTAGGTTTTGTTTTTCTTGCTTAGCATCTAAGAGGGCTTGCTGCTGTTGCTCTCGCTCGATGTTTGATAAAAAGCCATTTTTATTAAGTTGATTAAGGTTGCTTTGTTGGCGGTTAAGTAGCCCTAATTTTTCATCAGCTAGAGCAAGTTGACTTTGTAATGCAGCTTGCTCATTAGTAAGTGCACGTTTTTGCGCGTGCAAGTTAAGTGACTCTTGCTTTTGTAGGGTAAGGTTTTGTGTTATCTCATCATTGAGCAACTGTATTTGCATACTTAGCTGCTCAACAAGCTGGGTACTCAAGGCTATGCCTTGGCTGTTATTTTGCTGCACAATAATGGTCGCCAACGGCTGACCTTTAGTAACGGCATCACCCTCTTGTACAAATAGCAGCTCAATCATACCACCTTGACTAGCAAAGGTTTGGATTATCCCTTTATTGGGTATTAAAAACCCCCGTACTGTTTCCTTGCGGGAATACTCTGCTGTAAATAAAAAGCTTATCACTACAATCGCAATACATACCAAAACAAATACGATAAGTTTTATTGATAGTGGTTGTGCTAGCGTAATCACACCAGTTAAACGCTCACTTTGCTGAGCGACAGCTTCCTTTCTAAATAACATCCAGTTGATCCGCTAAGATTGTTCTAATTTATATTACACTAGAATTCAATTAACAATAAATCAACATAAAAGTCGAAAAATAAAATATTAATGCAAAAAACTAACTTATTTAGTTAGAAAAAATAAAAATACTAGCTCGATAAAATAGTCATCGGCAGGCTCAATATTGGATTTTCCGAATCGGCAAAGTGCATCATTACAGCTACATGCCCAGCTACTACAATTGCATACATAACCGCTGAAAAACCTTGGCCATATTTATCTAGTGGCATTAAATGTGAATAGTGACGGCCTCGCCATTCAAATACAATTTCCAGCGCACCTACAAACAAAAAGAATACCAGTAACATTAAGCCAAATGTGTAGCTCAGCCATAAGCCAAACAGTACACCGAGTAAACATACACTTAGGCCAATCCATGAACGCATTGAAAAGCTAATACTTTTTAATACATGTCCGCCATCAAGCGGTAAAATAGGTAACAAGTTAAATAAATTTAGTAACGCACTAAGCACCGCCACACCTGCAAATATTTCCATCTCAGTGGCGTAATATAAAACGACACCCAGTACTGAGGTAATTAAACCAAACGCGGGTCCCATTAATGATATAACGACATCTTGCCAACGAGTTGTTATTTTGTCGTCACTTACAGCGAGCCCACCTACAAATGGGATTAAGTAAATACCTTTGGTTTTTATGCCAAAGTATTTCATTGCTCGCACATGGCCGTACTCGTGTACGACTAAGCAACCAATTAGCATCAGTGCAAATTCAATACTAAATAACCACGCATAGCCTGCAACAGAAGCCCCCGCAAGCACTACTTTAATGACCTTAGCACTTTTAAAAAGCTTAAAGCCTAATGCAGCCAGGCCTAAAAAGCCTTTTTTAGGTGAGCCATTTGTAGGTGCTGGTAGCGCAAGCTGTGTTGCAAATTGCTCATCCACAAAAAGCGAAATACTTTGCTCTTCCGCCGCTCCAGTATCAATACCAATTACTTTGTTGTCGTAAGTAAACTGATAATAGTTTTCACGAGGGTTATCAAAGGTAATGGCTTGTTGTCCATGAAACACTTGCACAATTTTTTGCCCAGACACCATAAGCGAAAATGGTTGCTCGGCTAAGGTAAGATCTATTCTTATCATAATTAAGACCGTTTAAAATAATGGCGCTAGTATACCTAATCAGCTTAAAAACACGAGTGAAGGTGCTAGGTAACTATTTTCAAAATAAAAGTATTTGATACTGACAAAATAAAAAAACACTACTACTTTTATAGTAACTCCAAGCGATACATTGAAAGGGATAACAGTGGACAAAATAGTGCCTAATATTTTAGTTGTTGACGATTCAAAAGCAATTTTGATCGTTATGGAAGCTATACTTAACGAATTGGGTATGTCTAACACTATAACTACGTGCCTGAATGCAAAAGAAGCTCTTGAAAAAGTAAAAGAAGATGTTAACTACTTTGATGCTATTTTTACTGATCTCAATATGCCCGAAATGGACGGCATGGAACTAATCCGCCACTTAGGAGAGTTACATTATCAAGGCGGTATTATAATTGTTTCTGAAATGGACCATAAAGTTATTAGCTTAGCTGCCAATCTCGCGAAACAACATAACGCTCACCTCATTGGTAATATTTCAAAGCCAGTGCAACTGTCTCAGGTTAGTAGGTTACTTATTAAAGTGGCGCAATTAAACAGCCACACTTTATTAAAAGAGTCGGCCATTTCAAAAGATGAGCTTATTGATGCATTAAAAAACGATGAAATAACGCCTTTTTACCAACCAAAAATAAACGCTGATAACAATAAAATTGAAAGCGTTGAAGTCTTAGCACGTATTTTATCAAGTAAAGACGGCAATATTATTTTACCTAACCGTTTTATAAACACTGCCGAACAACACAACTTAATTAATCAAATTACATTTTCTCTTTTTGAAAAGGCCACCAGCGAATTCAAAAATATGAAAGCGCAACTAGGTCATGATTTTAAAATGGCATTTAATTTATCGCCAACTCAGCTCGACGACTTAAACTGCCCTAATAAATTACTGCTCATTTTAGAATTAAACCAACTCACGCCTAGTAATATAATTATAGAAATAACAGAACAACATGCACTCTCAAGCCTCATGCAATTAGAAACACTAAACAGATTAAGAATGCATGGCTTTGGTATATCGCTAGACGACTTTGGTGTTGGTTTTACTAATATGAATCAGCTTCGAAATCTTCCTTTTACTGAAATTAAAATAGACCGTTCACTTATTAGCCATATAGAAACAGATTTATTTTCTCAAGTGGTCGTAAGTTCGTTATTTAATATTACGAGTAAAGATAATTTAGACTTAGTAGCAGAAGGTGTTGAACGACCAGAAGAGCTCGTTTATTTAAGGCATTATAGAAGAAAACTAGCCATACAAGGTTTTTTATTTAGCCGCCCTAAACCACAAAACGAATTTATATCTTGGGCTAAAGATTGGCTGAAAACTGATGGCAGCCCCGCTTAAAGCGGTATTAATATTTAATCGGGGCTGGTTAACTAATTATCACCCCGAGTGTGTTTATCTTCTTCACTGACTATATGCGCACTGCTTGCTAAACGTTTGTGCCAACGCTGCCTTGCTACTGCGCGCATATTAGTAGATTGGTCACGCTCATCTACAATCTCTAGCCCCATTAAAGCTTCAATCATATCCTCTAGCGTTACAATACCTTGCACGTCACCGTACTCATCTACAACTAGGCATATATGCGTGCGCTTTGTTAAAAGAGTTTGCAGTAACGACGATACATTTTGAGAACTCGGCACCGTATAAATAGGCTTAATCAATTTGCTAATTTTGTAATCGGTACCTAAACGGTGAAATGCCAGCATAATATCGTTTTTATGCACAAACCCAACAATATCGTCGCTGTCTTTATCAAATACCAATATACGAGAAAATGACGACGAGCCGTGATCGTTTAAATACTGATTCACTGTTAAGTCTTTGTGGATTTTAAAAATTACAGTTCGAGGCGTCATTAAGTCGCATAATTTTGCATGTCTAAAATGCAATAAATTACGAATTATTTCGGACTCATCCTGATGTAATGCACCCGACTCCGTACCTATATCAGCCATTGCCTCTATCTCTTGACGAATATAGTAAGCCTCATCGTGCTTTGGACCCATTAAATTTGTTAGCTTTTGTGCAAACCATACAAAAGGCTTTAGCGATATAACTAAAAACCTCAAAGCGTAAGTAACACTTGGCGTTAGAGCTCGCCAGTAATTAGCCCCCAAGGTTTTAGGAATAATTTCAGAAAGAATTAATACGAGGAATGTCATAATGGCTGATGCAATACCTACAGCCGCATCGGAAAACACGACAGCTGCCTGTGCGCCTACCCCAGCAGCACCCGCAGTATGGGCAACCGTATTTAAAGTTAAAATAGCAGCTAAGGGCTGATCTATATTGTTTTTAAGTTTTTCGAGCTGTTTAGCAAGCTCAGGATGATCTTTCCTAAGTGATGCAACATAGCTGGGCGAAATACTTAATAACACAGCCTCCATCACAGAACATAAAAACGAAATAACAATCGCCACTACCATATAAACTATCAGTAAAGTCACTTTCTCTCCTCTATATTGGATATGTGAGCATGGTATCAATACATGCTATATTTGGCCAAACTTCCAATAATAATAGGCATAATAATGAAATTTAGCGCACCATGGTGTCATCAAAATAAGCTATTTAAGCATGCAGCGACTCTTTTGACGCTTAGCAGCTTGAGCTTTGCTGCAATAGCTGCACCATTGGATAAATCAAAAATTCAGTTTATCGGCCCACTTGCCGAAGATATGCAGTTAAAGCCTTTTCAAACACCTCATGGCAATGCCATTATTAATAACCTATTGCCGCAGCTACAAGCAGACTCAGATAGTTTTTCTGTATTTGGGAAAAAACAAAACTGGCAGCCGTTTAATAAAATCAATGCGCTCACTTTAGGTGGGTTACAGGCACTAAAATTTAATATCGAAACAACCCGCTTCACTCAAGGTACGCTTACCTTAAAAGGGATTGAGCAAGGTCAGTTATTTATTAATGGCGAACTACAAACAGGCGATAAAAATAGCTATAAGTTAGCTTTAAGTAACAGCACTCACTCAGTTTTAATAGTAACTCAGCAAGTAGCTAATTGGCATGACGTAACACTTGATTTTGCACCTAAAAATGACGTTGATAAAATTACGCTTAGCGCCTCACAAACAAAACGCTTATCTGCAAAACAATTGTTTGATGCCCCTACAATTAGCCAATTATCACTCGCACCTAATGCTAAGCAGTACGTTACTACTACTCGCACTTATAGCGATAAAACACAAAACCAAGCAAATACAATTACTGTACTTAAAGATTCAGATAATCAAACGCTTTATCGCTTCGAAGCAGGCCAACCAAGTAACATTATTTGGAGTCCAGATAACCAATATTTAGTGTATTTGTTAAATGGTGAACTTAAACAACTTAGCCGTAAAAACTTCTCAATAAAAACATTAGCAAACGATTTAGAAGGAGCCAATGGCTTTACCTTTTATAACGACACCAGTCTTTTGTTTAGCTGGTCTAAATCACCTGAGAGCACTAACAGCTTAACCAAGCACTATAAAGGTCTACAAGATCGTTGGTCGTATGCACGTACCACCAGCCAAATTTACATGCTTGATACTAAAAGTGGTTTAACAAAAGCACTTAGCCAAGGTCCTCTTTCTTACAGCCTTGAAGATTCAAATAGTAACCGTGGCAAAATATTAATGAGCCGCCCAGTAATGGCAATGCAAGCATCAACCCACCCTGAAACAGAGTTAGCCGAACTCGATTTAAAATCAAACAAGCTTTCATCGCTTGGTAAATTCAAAACATTTAATTTAGCCAAATACGCAAATAAAGATATTTATGTAATTGCAGGCCCCGATTTTAAAAATGGCGCAGGCAGAGCATTGCCAAAAGCAATGCTTGCCAATAACTACGACGGGCAACTGTATTTACTTACCGAAAACGGTAAAAATGTAAAAGCTTTCAGTAAGCAGTTCGATTCTGCTATTGGCCAACTGCAAGTTTTAGAAAACGGCGATGCGCTCATTAAAGTAACAGAGCAAGACACTCAACCGCTTTACCTATTTGATTTAAGTAAACAGCGCTTTAAAAAGTTAAATACAGGATTGGATATTGTTGAACAATTTAGTTACTCACACGACCGTAATACCGAAATTTTATTAAGTGGCACTAACGCTTTAGCGCCACAACAGCTAAAGCGCCTTAACGTAAGTAAAAATAAAACAGATTTAATATGGGATTCAAAACCAAGTAGCTATGCAAATACACGACTCCCTACATTAGAAGAGTTTAATTTTAAAAATAAACATGGTGTCGAAATCACTGGCCGCGTTTATATTCCTAGCAACTTAGATAAAACTAAAAAGCACCCGGCGCTCGTGTATTACTACGGCGGCACTTCACCAGTTACGCGTGGTTTTACAGGTCGTTATCCGTTTAACTTATGGGCAGAAAATGGCTACGTTGTTTATGTAGTACAGCCTACTGGCGCAACAGGGTTTGGACAAAAGTTTTCAGCGCAGCATGTTAATGCCTGGGGCGACTACACTGCAGACGATATTATCGAAGGCACGCAAGCCTTTTTAAAGAAATACAACTATGTTGATAGTGAAAAGGTAGGAAATTTAGGGGCATCATACGGTGGCTTCATGACCATGTTATTGGCAACTAAAACCGATATATTTAGTGCTTCAATAGCTCATGCGGGTATTTCTAATATTACCTCGTATTGGGGTGAAGGTTGGTGGGGCTACTTATATTCTGGCGAAGCATCAAAAAATAGCTTTCCGTGGAATAACCCTGAGCTTTACAGCAAGCACAGCCCTGTGTTTCATGCCGACAAAGTAACAACACCTATGCTACTTCTTCATGGTGATAGTGATACCAATGTACCTGTTGGCGAAAGCTTAACAATGTACACTGCGCTTAAACTGCTTAATAAGGACGTAGAGTTAATCGAATACAAAGGCGCCGACCACCAAATTTTTGCACGCGATAAACGATTTGATTGGTGGAACACCATGCTCGCATACTTTGATAAAAAGCTAAAAGATGAACCTCAATGGTGGGACTCAATGTATAAAAATGACTGAGCCTGAACCTTTAAAATAACGACTTAATACAGATTTATTAATAGTAGTATTAATTATTTAGCACCTTTTAATTAGTTTAAAGGTGCTAACCTCATCCTCTAATAACGTCTTATACACCTTTGAAATATTAAGTTACTTAAAACTAATAAACCCCCTTCTCAGCATTTACCTAATGGTGCTACCATACAGAGCTATAAGCATTCAAAATAAAGTACTATGGCTATTAATGTTTTATTGGTTGAAGACGATGAACTACTCGTTAAACGCATCCAAAATCACTTTGCAGATACCGAATTTACAATAGAGGTAGACCCAACTGGCGCTGATGCACTTAACATTGTAAGGCAGCGGGTAAACCTGCGCGGTGCTATATCATTAGCCATAATTGACATTGTTTTGCCAAAGCGTGATGGGCTTCAGCTGGCAAAAGAATTAAACACACTTACCGATATTGGCGTTATTGTATTATCGAGTCGTGACTCCCAAGCCGATCGTATTGCAGGCCTTGCACAAGGTGCTGATGACTATATTTGTAAGCCTGTCGATTTACTTGAGTTAGAACTTCGCATGCGCGCGCTCTATAAGCGTGTTGCCGTTAACCTAGAAGACGACGAAAGCGAAGAATTTATAGAATATGCTGACTTTAAGCTTCACCCCGATAACCGCACACTAATTACTGCTGCGGGCGTTGAGTCACGCTTAACTGAAGCCGAACATAAAGTGCTTATTTGCTTAATTAGTAATGCAGGTAAAGCCACATCCCGTGAAAAAATATCAGAAGAAATAGGCCAGCCCGATTGGAGCCCAAACGATCGTACTGTTGATGTGCTTATTGGTCGTTTACGTAAAAAATTAAATGACGAAAAAGATCAAAAACGTATTGTTACCGTTCGCGGTAAAGGCTATATGCTTTCTATTTAATACTTAGTTAATTGCGCAATAAGGCGCTCAAATGCGCGGTAATTAAGTGCTTCTTTAAGCTCATTTAAACTAATGTTTTCAGCGCCTTTTAAATCACTAATTGTACGCGCCACCTTAATTACTCTATGGTAAGAGCGTGGCGATAAAGATAACTTCTCGCTTGCTCTAGCTAAAAACTGCAACTCTGCTGGCGCCAGTACACAGTGCACACTCATTTCTTTATTATTAAGCCTCGCATTAACCTTACCTTGGCGTTTTAGCTGTAGGTAATAAGCCGCTTCAACTCTTGCTCTAACCTCAGCACTACTTTCCTCTGGCTGAGTACTTTGTAGTTCAACGCTCGTTAGACGAGGCAGTTCTATTTGCAAATCAATACGGTCAATAAAAGGTCCTGATACTCGCGATAAATAACGCATAACTTGATCGGGAGTTGCCCGCTTATCAGTATGGCTCCCTGTTGGGCTTGGATTTAATGCTGTAATAAGCTGAAACTGCGCCGGAAACTCCATTTGCCTTGCTGCACGTGAAATAGTAACCGTGCCGGTCTCCATTGGCTCACGCAGTGAATCAAGCACCTTACGCTCGAACTCCGGTAATTCGTCCAAAAAAAGTACGCCATTATGCGCCAATGAAATTTCACCGGGCTTCGGGTTTGAAGAGCCACCCACTAAAGCAACAGCTGAGCATGTATGATGCGGATTACGAAATGGCCGCTGTCGCCAATTAGTTAAATCTATGGATTGCCCAATAATGGAGTAAAGCGCGGCAGTCGAAATAGCTTCATCGTCCGACATAGTAGGCATTATAGTTGCCATTCGCTGAGCAAGCATTGATTTACCAGTGCCTGGTGGACCTAAAAATAATAAATTATGCCCGCCAGCTGCAGCAATTTCGAGTACTCGCTTTGCACCGGGCTGACCTTTCACATCGCTTAAATCAAGTAAAAAGTCAGGGGCTTGTGTGCAGTCGGGATACTCTATATTTAATGGTAAGGGTTGTTGATTAAGTAAATCCCCCCACACTTCTTGAATAGAGCTTACGGCTTTGCGTTTAACGCCATTAACTAGGCTTGCTAGGCTGTCGTTTGCAATAGGTAAAAAGCAGCAACGATCTTGCTCTTTTGCAGCAAGTACCGAAGGTAAAATAGCGTTTACACCACGCACCTCACCATTAAGAGCAAGCTCACCATAAAACTCGTACTTGTGAATATCAGGACACACTATTTGCCCAGAGGCGACTAAAATACCCACCGCAATAGCAAGATCAAACCGTCCGCCATCTTTTGGCAAATCGGCAGGGGCTAAATTTACAGTTATTCGTTGATCGGGAAAACCAAATTGTGAGTTTTCGAGTGCGCTACGTACTCTATCTTTTGATTCTTTAACGGACGCTTCGGGCAGGCCTACTATATGAAAAGCGGGTAAACCATTTCCTAGGTGAACTTCTACAATAACTTCAGGGGCATTTATACCCACTTGAGCACGAGAAAATATACGAGCTAACGACATTCCTTATCCTAGTAAATGGTGTGATTACACCAGTTTAGTCAGGATATTTAAAAACGTGTAATGTGATTTGCCATTTTATAGCAGCTAAACGAAGTAATAAGGTCATTAACATACCTAATACCATCGCCATTTCGGTTACTAACGAAAAACTAATGCCAAGCGTATAAACAGTGCCACCCGCTATACAGGTAATAGCGTAAAGCTCACCTTTTAATAGCATAGGGATCTCGCGTGCAAGCACATCTCGAATTAATCCACCAAAGCAGCCTGTAATTACAGCCATAATTACCGCTGTCATATCGGGCATACCAACAAGCTGCGCTTTTTGCGCCCCCATTACTGCAAAAAAAGCTAAACCAAACGCATCCGCTGTTTGTAAAATATAATGAGGTATCGGCTTTTGTTTATTTATAAGGCGTGTTGTAACAAATACTGAAGCTAGTATGGCAAAAAAGTAACTTTGATCGTGTAACCAAAACACAGGAACATCTAAAATTAGATCTCGCACTGTACCACCACCAATAGCAGTTACCGTCGCTAAAACTACGACTCCAAAGCCATCCATTTTTTTTTCGTACGCTAGCAAAGTGCCCGACACAGCAAACACCGCAATGCCTATTAAATCAAACCAGTGATAAAGTTCTGTCATGTGATGTGTATTGTTACTTAAAATCTTTTAACCGTTTTAACATAAAATACTCTTTTTTAAAAAATAAGTTATTTGTTAAACGTCACAGATATTAGAGTAAAGTCATTAAATAAAGCAGAATATAAGGTATTTTATCAAACTGCTGACACAAAAAATCACTCGATAAAGAGTGCGATTTTGTTTTAAATTTTTAGATATTTAATTTCAGTGGTTGCGGGAGCTTGAGTTTATAAAAAGCGAACCGACGACCTTCGCTTACTTATGCAGAGTATTTTGCGCAGTAACAGTGGGTTTAAATTTATAAGAATTTATTAAACTGCAGACGTAAAAAATCACTCGATAAAGAGTGCTATTTTATTTTAACTTTTTAGGTATTTAATTTCAGTAGTTGCGGGAGCTTGAGTTTGTAAAAAGCGAACCGACGACCTTCGCTTACTTATGCAGAGTATTTTGCGTAGTAACGGTGAGTTTTATAATTATAGGAATTAATTAAACTGCAGACGCAAAAAATCACTCGATAAAGAGTGCGATTTTGTTTTAGCTTTTTAGGTATTTAATTTCAGTGGTTGCGGGAGCTTGAGTTTGTAAAAAGCGAACCGACGACCTTCGCTTACTTATGCAGAGTATTTTGCGTAGTAACGGTGAGTTTTATAATTATAGGAATTAATTAAACTGCAGACGCAAAAAATCACTCGATAAAGAGTGCGATTTTGTTTTAGCTTTTTATGTATTTAATTTCAGTGGTTGCGGGAGCCGGATTTGAACCGACGACCTTCGGGTTATGAGCCCGACGAGCTACCAGACTGCTCCATCCCGCG
>NZ_JADYXN010000168.1:0-671 GCF_015864285.1 Pseudoalteromonas sp. NZS100_1 | reverse complement strand
GATGGGAAAGAGCCGGGCGCAGCCTAACATGGGCCCGGCTCTGTAGGACAGGGCGGGGGAGCGGGTCGGGACCGGCTTTCTCAAGCGGACGCTCAGCCGCACTCCACCGTGACATGCTCCATGCGCGGCAGGCTGCGCACCCGTTCGCGGACACGGGCGCCGTCGGCGCCGTGCGCCAGGCTGATGATCGCGGCATGGGCGTGCGGGCCGATGCGCCAGACATGGAGGTCGCGGATGGTGGCGCCTTCGGCCTCGACTAGGCCGCGCACCCTGGCCATCAGCGCGGGTTCGGCGGTGTCGAGCAGGATGGCGGCGGTGTCCTTCATCAGGCCCCAGGCCCAGCGGGCGATGACCACGGCGCCGAGCAGGCCGACCGCCGGATCGAGCCACCACCAGCCGAGATAGCGGCCGGCCAGCAGCGCGGCGATTGCCAGCACCGACGTCAGCGCATCGGTCAGCACATGAACATAGGCGGCGCGCAGATTGTTGTCGGCATGGCCCCCCTTATGGTCGTGATCATGGTCATGATCGTCATGCGCGTGGCTATGCCCATGATCATGGCTATGGTCGTGGCCGAGCAGCAGGGCGCTGACTAGATTGATGACCAGGCCGATGATGGCGACCAGGGTCGCCTCGCCAAAGGCGACCTGCACCGGCTCGAACAGGCGCAT